>JAUXBQ010000302.1 GCA_030619365.1 candidate division FCPU426 bacterium
AACGCGCCCAGGGCAGGAGCTGTTGCCTGCGGTAATTGCCGCCGTACAGGGACCCCCTGCCGTGAAAGCGCAGGTAGAGAAAATCCGAAGTGACTTCCCGGGCGCCGGGATATCGGTCCGAATCAGCCAGGCACAGGCAGGCGTTGCCCTGCTTAAGGAGTTCGTAGATCTCTTCGTCGAACCAGGTCTCATGCCTGAATTCAAAGATCTGCCGCACAGGCACGCCCTGCAAAAGGCCGAGGAACTTCCGTAATTTCTCCGTGTCCTTGGCCATGCTCGGAGGGAATTGCCACAGAAAAGCCGCCAGTTTTTCTTTCAACCCGGAGGCATTGCCGACAAAAAGCCCCAACGGTTCCTTGACGTCCTGGAGCCGCTTGACATGCGTGATAAAGCGGGAGCCCTTGGCCACCAAGCGGAAATTTTTCGGCGTTTTTTCATACCAGCCCGAAAAGGTGGTTTTAGGGACCAGGCGGTAAAAAGTGACGTTCAGCTCCACGCAATTGAATCGGCCGGCGTAGTGGGAAAGCCAGTTTTTCTGGCTCACGCCGGCAGGATAAAAATTCTCCTTCCAGTGCGCGTAATTCCAGCCGCTGGTGCCGACGAAAATTTTCGCCATGCCAACACCTCCTGCGCTTAATCCCTCAATTTATCAGGGTTTTTTGGTGGCACTATTTTATCAATTACCAAACATCATTACGAAAATTACATATTGTTTGGAAGCGTGAAGCGGGACGTAGTCCGGATAACCGATTAATTCCATTTGACTGTTATGCGTTTATTCGTCCCCATTCCCATTCTGACATCAATTCGATATACATGCAGTAATCATTTCGAGTAAAGAATGTGGCTTGTCTTCGATTGCCACGTTGAATAATGTGATGTGGTACGCGGGGCACTACGACTCTTGCAATTCTCGGCATATTCACCTCTCGGTTTGTTAGACCAGAGGTGTTTTATTTTCATTCAGTTATTTTTTTAATAATTAAGTATGGTGTCCCCGGAATTTCCTGTTCGAAGACTTGGGAACCCGATCCACCCCCGGACTTACGTCCGGGGACCTTCTAAGGTTTTAGACAGTCGAACGGTAAAATCCTTGCAGTATTTTCAATCATGGCTGACAGGGGTCTACGGAAGGACTTGGGCAGGGGGGAAAGGATTAGGGATTACACTTCCCCCTTCGGAGAAGGGGGTTGGGGGGATTGTATTTATTTGCCACGTACTAAGGGCTGGCTGATTCCTCAGGAACTGTTTCAAACCGTTCCCTACCGTCACCCCGTCATGTATTTAACCGGGGCGGGGTCCAGGGCATATCGGCGGGCAATTTTTTAAAGCTATACTTATATACTAATCAACGTCCCCGATCATATTAATAAACTTATTATTCTAATTACGTCTCTTTATGCGGCGGTCTATAAACAATTTCCAAGCCAATTGCAGGCACAATTGCCATACCATCTGAAAACTCCTCCCGGAACCAGGGATTCATAAAGGTCGGGACAAATAAAATACCTATGTTCGCGGAAATATCAAAAGCCGGCGTTAGAGACCGCGATACTCCGAAATCCACATGAATGTCCGTGATCCCCTGGCCGTCCCCTCTTCCTCTGAAAATCCTCCAATAACCGATGCCTCCCTGAATAAAAGGAGACCATTCTTTTACTATCGTATACCTATAGTTCGCTTCCGCCTTAAATATTATTCCCGGAAACCCGCCCAGGGAGAGGTTCAGGGATGATCTGCTATTCAATTCCCAAATACCCAAAGCGGAAAAACACGGTCCTCCTGAGAATCCCATTTTCGCACCGATTCCCACATCTCCGGCCTGCGCGGTGTTTAAGGTAAATAGTAATAAAAAAACAATAATAAATTTTCTAATAAACATTTTATCCCCTTCACCGGAGTAATTGCATAACTCCGCCAGCCACCTGCCCGGATGCCGGCTGTTCTCCATTTCTTCCCTGAACCAGAAGTGGATATTGGTCTTAATTTAAGCAATTATCGCCGGTTCGAGGGGATGACACAAGAGGGATTAAAGCCTTTATTTCTCAATTTTCGATTTTCGACCCGCGAAGCGGGTATGGAGGGAGGAAGCAAGGGGGAAAAACAATGGAAAAAGGAGGATTGGTTAACTTGTAAATTTAACCACGTCCCCGATCATTATATACTAATCAACGTCCCCGATCAAATGGTCGTAAATCATCCCGGCATCCATTTCCTTCAGCAGTTCACGCAGACACCAAAAGAAATCTTTAAGGTACAGGTTTTCATCCGTTATTCCCTGGCCGGGCAGTACCACGGAAAACAACGAAACGGCGTTGGTCGTGAGGATGTATTGACATCTCGGCGCCCGGAAAAGGGACGCATACCAGCGCAAATGATCGCCCGTGGCCGCCTCCACCCTGGTGAGCGAGCCGATTTTTAGTTTTCTATTCAGTTTTTCCGTAAAGTGGAAAATCATGCGCGCCTCGAACATTAAAAGTCCGGCCGTGGGCAG
>JAUXBQ010000266.1 GCA_030619365.1 candidate division FCPU426 bacterium
GCGTACCCGATCCCGTTTATGTCCGTGAACCCCGACGCCAATCCCGTGAAACTCGTCCCGTTGTAACTCGCCAGGCTTCCCGAATCTCCCCCGATCAGCCAGATCCCGCCTCCCGAAGTGATCGCTTTCACCGCGTCCGTCGCGCCAAATACCGCCGACAGGTCCAGCGTCGTAAAACTGCTCCCATTGTAGCTCTTGAGCTGACGGCTCGTACCCCCAATCAGCCATTCCGTCCCGTCCCAGTGAATCGACCTCACGCTTCCGCTGAAGTTCAGCCCTGACGTCAAATCCGTCGCGCTCACACCGTTGTACCTCACCAGCTTCGCCGAACTCCCGCCGATCAGCCAGTAACTCCCGTTCCCGGCCAGCGCCAGTACGTTCTCTCCAGCCCACCCCGCGTTCGTCAGCGCATCGCTCACGTCCGTGAACGATACCCCGTTGTAGCGGTTCAGCGTCTCGTTGTTACCGCCTACCAGCACCACGCCGCCGCTGTCCGCTCCGATCGCGTTTATGATCTCCGTCCCGAAATCCTTCACTTCCCCCGATTCATCGCTGTACGACGTCGAACTAGCCCCGCCCGTCCGGCTGTTCATCCGCGCCTGGCCGCCTCCCAAATAAAACTGGCTGTTCCCGTATTCCACCGCGTACACCGGGTTGTCGCTCCCAAAACCCGTCAGGCTCCCGGACTGGTTCCGCCACGTCGACCCGTCCCACGTGTACACCACCGGCGCCAGCGCCGTCCCGTTCCCTCCCAGTAACCAAAATCCGTTCCCGCTGTCGTAGTCTATGGAAAATACGTTCACAAACGACGGCACGTTCGACGACATGTCCGTGAACGACGTCCCGTTGTAGCTCGTCAACTGCCCCCCGCTGCCGCCGATCAGCCATTGGCTCCCGTCCCACTCCATGCTCCGCACTATGTTGGTCCCGAACGCCGTCCCCCTCAGTTGCGGACTCAAGTCCGTGAACACGTTCCCCTGGTACTTGCTCAGGCTTCCTCCGTCTCCACCAATAAGCCAATACGTCCCGTTGAACCCGATCGCGTACGCGTTCGTCGTGCTCGCAAAATATCCCGCGCTCCCCGACAGGTCCGTGTACGCGCTGCCATTGTACCGGTTGAGCTTGCCCGCTGTTCCCGCGATCAGCCAAAACGTCTCGCCGCCCCCGCCGTATCGGATCGCCCGGACGCCCTCGCTCGTCCAGTTTAACAAATTCCCGGCTTCATCCGTGAACGCCGAGCCGTCATAACTGTTTAACTTCTTCCCGTCTCCGCCGATCAGCCAGGTCCCGCCCTGCTCCCAAATGGTGTTGATCTGGCTGTTGCCGAAATTGACCAGGTCCGCAGAGAGACTTACCCAGTTCGCCCCATTGTATTGGTTGAGCTTGGCGCCCTTCCCGCCCACCAGCCAGTTGGTGCCACCGTAATGAATGGCCCGGATTTCGCCGCCCCAGTTCATCAGGCCCGGGGGTACGCTGAAATAATCTATGGAGTGCAGCCTGACCTCGCCTGACCCGCTGGTGTCCCAGAAGGCTGTAGTTTCAATTTCATCTTTGTAGGCGGTGGTGGTGAAGTTCTCGGTAAAATTGGCGGCCTGCAGCAGAAACGGTATCATCAGCAGGGGCAATAATAGAAAAAGCAATTTTGGGCAAAAATATCTTCTCACAATTCGCTCCTCATTGGACAAATTGTTTGGAAGTTATTTTGTCATATTATTACATAACTATCTAGACAATATTTTGGCTAAATTGTATGTAAAAGTCAACTAAAAGATAAAAAAAGGGATGAACTAAATCATCCTCTTACTTAGAAAAATTCAGTAGCTATTTGACCAGGAAGATTTTTCCTATTATTTTCTCCCCACTGTCCTGCGTTATTAAATATAGGTAAACACCGGAAACCACTTCCCCGCCTTGCTCGTTCCTGCCATCCCAGCACACCCGATTTGTCGTGGCTGTTGCGTCCCATACCAATTCTCCCGAAATCGTGAATATCCTGATCCTCGCATTAAGTGAGACATTATTAAACTTGAGTACGTTCCCGAAAGCTGTGGCCGGATTGAACGGATTGGGATAAACAAATATTTCGCCCGTTGGCAAGGGTGTCCGGGTCGCCGTGGGCGTGGCCGTGGGCGTGGCTGTGGGCGTGAAGGTCGCCGCCGCCAGTGTCGCCGTCTCCGTAACAGTGGGCGAAACCGTATGGGTCGCGCTCACGGTCAGCGTCGCGGTTATGGTCAGGGTCGGACTGGGCGTGGCTGTGAGCGTGGCCGTGGGCGTCAAGGTTACTGTGGGCGTGCGGGTCGGGGTCGCGGTGAAGGTGCCGGTGGGCGTGAAGGTGGAGGTCATGGTCTCAGTCGGCGTAACCGTCGGCGTCGGCGAAACCGTTGACGTCATCGTAATGGTGGAGGTCTCGGTAATGGTGGGTGTGTTGGTCAGGGTGAAATCCGGGGTAATGGTCCGCGTCTGCGTAATGGTCCGCGTCTGCGTAATGGTGGAGGTCTGGGTGATGGTGGACGTCATGGTAATGGACGGCGTCGTGGTATAGGTTGGCGTGATCGAAGGCGTGGCGGTGGACGTGCCGGTGAGAGTCAGCGTAGCGGTAGGCGTGGCGGTGTTGGTCGAGGTCAGGGTCAAGGTCAGCGTGGGCGTCACCGTGGGCGTGGGCGTGAACACCACCGCGTTAGTGGTCACCACGTTGGAATAAGCGGTGAATTGCGTGGGCCCGGAATGATAAATTACATGGGCCTGGTCAATCCAGCCCGAGGCCGGCGCGGGATCCTGCAATGAATAGGTTACGTTCACGCTTCCGGATGCGCCCGCATCCAAATCGCCCAGGTTCCAGGTCACCACCCCGCCCCCCGGCACCCCGCCGCCAGTGCTGGATACATAAGTAGTATGAGCCGGATAAGGATCGGTCAAGGTTACGTTGTACGCGATTCCGGAGACGTTTTGATAGGTGATGGTGTAGGTGATGTTCATGCCGATCTCAGCCTCGCCTGGTCCGGACTTGGTCAGATACATTTCCGGGACCGCTTCCGAGGCGGCCGGCGATTCGTAAAGCGAATTGTAGAAATAGCGCATCATGGGCGCGCGGGAATTTCCGGTATACGGCAGGGAATAGCTTGAGGTATGTCCGACCAAATAAGATGCCTTGCCCGCGCCGGTTATTCCTTTGTAATGACCGTTCATGAATAAATAGGGATAATCGCCCGGATTCACGCTGTCAATGACAATGATGGAGGATTCCCCGCCGTAGAAAGTGCTGCCGGCCGCCAATCCAAA
>JAUXBQ010000141.1 GCA_030619365.1 candidate division FCPU426 bacterium
CGCCCTTCATTACCAGTAAGCTGCAGCAAGAAGCCGCCAACAAGCTGCATTTCACCGGTAAAAAAACCATGATGGTGGCGCAGCAGCTCTATGAAGGCCTGGATATTGGTTCCGAGGGGCCGGTCGGGCTGATCACCTATATGCGCACGGATTCCGTGCGCGTCAATGCCGAGGCCCAGCAGCAGGTCCGGCAGCTGATCGTCGACCAGTACGGCCCGGACTACATCCCGGCCAAACCGGCCCAGTTTAAAAGCAAGCGTCAGATCCAGGACGCCCACGAAGCCATCCGGCCGACCTACTGCACCGCGGATAAGTCACCGGAGCAATTGAAAAAGATACTGACCCCGGACCAGTTCAAGCTCTACCGGCTGATCTGGCAGCGTTTTTTAGCCTCCCAGATGAGCCCGGCCGTGTTCGACGCGACCGCGGTGGAGATCCAGGCCGGAGATTACCAGTTGCGTGTCAACGGGTCGGTGCTGAAATTCAAAGGTTTCATGTCGGTGTATACGGAAAGTAAGGAGCCGACCAACGGCAACGGACAGTCCGAGGAAAACGACAAGTTGCTGCCGCCGCTGAAGGTCGAGCAGGCGCTGTGGTTCCTGGACATCCGGCCGGAACAAAAATTCACGCAGCCGCCTCCGCGCTATAACGATGCCACCCTGGTCAAGGCCTTGGAGGAAAACAACATCGGCCGCCCCAGCACGTACGCGCCCATCATCAGCACCATTCTGATGCGCAACTATATCGAACGGCGCGATGGGAAGTTTTTTCCGGCCGAGATCGGCATTATCATCAACGACCTGCTGGTAGACAGCTTTCCGGAGATCATGGACATGGATTTTACCGCCTCCCTGGAAACCCGGCTGGACGAAATCGAGACCGGCAAGGTCAAGTGGGTCAACGTGCTGCGGGATTTTTACGCTTCCTTTAGCGTGGATCTGGAAAAAGCCCAGCAAGACATGCAGGATGTTAAATCCAAGGTCGAGGTCGAACTGGACGAGGTGTGCGAGAAATGCGGCGCCAAGCTGACGGTGAAATGGGGCAAGCACGGCAAATTCATCGCCTGCACCAATTACCCGGCCTGCCGGAATACCAAGCTGCTCTCCCAGGACGAGGATGGGAAAATCGTGGTCAAGACCGAGGAAACCGTCCACGAGCAATGCGAAAAATGCGGCAGTCCTCTGCGGATTAAATACAGCCGGTTCGGGAAATTCCTGGCCTGCAGCCAGTACCCGGCCTGCAAGTTTACCAAGTCGATCAATAAGGAAATTGGCCTGGCTTGCCCCTTGCCGGGCTGTGACGGCCAGGTGATTGAGCGCCGCAGCAAGCGGGGCAGGATGTTCTATGGATGCAGCCGGTATCCCAAGTGCGCCTTTGTGTCCTGGAACAAACCGCTGCCCGAAGCCTGTCCGCAGTGCGGGCACCCCTATTTGGTGGAGAAGTATTCCAAGAAGGCCGGCCTCACGCAGGTCTGCCCCAACGAAGGCTGCCAGTACAAGCGCGGCGGAGAAAATGAACATAAGGGGGAGGGCGAGAAAGCGTGAATCATCTGCAATTGCCTTCCATGCGGACGGTGGTGGAAAGCATCTCTCTGGCCACGGCCAAAGTGGACAAGATTCTGGCCGAGAGTCAGAGCCGGGTGGCCAGTTACCTCAGCATCCAGTATCCCGACTCGCAGGACGTAATTTTTCTCCTCGGCGGCAAAGGCGTCAAAGCCGGGCGCTTTCACGAAGATGGCCGGGAAATCATGACCGTCAGCGAGGTGTTGAAAAAACTGCGCACGGAGAAGCAGGGGACGATCAGTTTTTACGAAATCTCCAAACTGCTCATGATTGTCATCATGGGAACGTTCATTTTTGAGCCCACGCATGGCGGGCTGAAAACCAAGCTGATCAATTTCAACAGTCTGCTGAACTTATTCGCCGGGAAGCGGTTCACCGGGTACCTGGAACTGAAAATTAACTACGGCCTGAATTACCTGACCTTTTTCGACGGACAGCCGCGGGAGGGCTATTTCGCATATCCCGTGACCCCGGAGCAGATGGGGTTTCCCGTTAAGCTGATGACGGAAATGGTGGAAAACTCCGACGAACGCGGAGAAATTAACGTCTACGAATCGGTCGGAGAACAGGAACTGCACGAGGGCGCCGTGCCGCAGCCCAAGCAACCCGCCGCGCCCGCGGAACCGGCCATGGAAGACGAAGAGAAGGACCAGTTCACGGCGGAGATTCTGGATCTGTGCCTGGTGGCTATTTACGAGGAGCTGTTCCGCCTGATGGCTTCGACCTTGGCCCGGCATCTGGCCTCGGCCGAGATCGATGTCATGTTTACCCAGTGTTTTGAGCAGGCCCGTTACCAGCACCCCAGCCTCTTTAAGCACGTGGACAAGCGGGACGACGATTCCCTGCTGTCCGGGGGGATGGTGAATTTCGACCGTCTGCTGAAAGCCAAGAACGCCTTCCCGCTGAAACAGCGGGATTCGGAATTCCAGAAGGGCATGAACGACCTCGTGTGGTTCCGGCTGCTGGCCATGAAAAAGAAATTGCCGGCGCAGATTTTCGACCAGGGGCGGATCGAGTTGGAGGAAAAGATCGCCTCGAGCCGCAAGAATTACCAGGGCAATTTCACGATTATCAAATTCCTCTACGAACTCTCACGGCTGCTGGAAAAGATTCAGTCGGGGGCGAAGTAGTGGCGGATGCCATCCGAGATTTTCTGGAATACCTGCGGCACGGTCGCAACGCCTCGGTCCATACCCTGAAGGCCTATGCGCGCGACCTGAGCGAGTTTCGCGCCTTCACGGGCCGGGAGTTTCCCCGGGCCGTGTCCTACCGCGCGGTTCGGGCCTATCTGGCGTCATTGCACGACCGGCGGCTGGCGCCGGCCAGTATCGCCCGGCAGCTGGCCTGCCTGCGCGCGTTTTACCAATTTCTGAAACGGGAAGGGCTGGTGCGGGAAAGTCCCGTGGTAAGCATGCGCACGCCCAAGGGCGAACACCACCTGCCGCGTTTTCTGGACCAGGAACTGGTCGTTTCCCTGCTCGCCGCGCCGGACACTGCCACCCGCCTGGGCCGGCGCGACCGCGCCATCCTGGAGACGTTTTACTCGACCGGCATGCGGTTGTCAGAACTGACCACCCTGCGGCCGGAGGACGTGGATTTTGCGCAAGGCCTGGTGCGGGTGCGGGGCAAAAGGCGCAAAGAACGGGTCCTGCCCATCGGCCAGCCCGCCCGGCAAGCCCTGCGCCAATACCTGGCAGCCGAGCCACCCCTGCCCGGGGGCGCGCTGTTCCGGAACGCGCGCAATGGGGCCATTTCCGGGCGCAGCGTGGAAAGGATCATGGACCAATATATCCGGCAGTTGGGCGCGCAGCGGGGATTATCACCACACAGCCTGCGGCACTCGTTTGCCACCCATTTGCTGGATAACGGTGCTGACCTTCGCGCCGTGCAGGAACTTCTGGGGCACGCCAACCTGACCACCACCCAGATTTATACGCATGTAACGGCGGAAAAACTCAAGGCCGTTTATCGCAAGGCCCATCCCCGGGCCTGAGCAATGGCGGGCCGCCATCCGGCTTCCCGGCACAAAAAGCATTGATTCCTGCCGTAAAAAGAATTATCTTGTGAGTTATATACCCAGGGCGTTTTCCCGGCTCCAGCGGATCAGCCGGGCGCCGGGCGGGCATCTTCATTTTTAGAAAGGCAAAGGACCACATGGAGTCAACTCATATTCAGGCAACCACCATACTGGCTGTTCGCCGCAACGGGAAAGTCGCCATGGCCGGAGACGGACAGGTTACGCTGGGCAACATTAAAATGAAACTCAAGGCGAACAAACTCCGCCGTCTCGGGGAGGGAAAATTATTGGCCGGTTTCGCGGGGTCGGCGGCGGACGCGTTCACGTTATTCGAACGGTTCGAAGAAAAACTCAAGGAGTACCGGGACAATTTAACCCGCGCGGCCGTGGAGTTGGCCAAGGAGTGGCGGACCGACAAGTACCTCCGCCGCCTGGAAGCCCTGCTGCTGATCGCGGACCGGGAACGCACCCTGGTTCTTAGCGGGTCCGGGGAAGTGATCGAACCGGACGAGGACGTGGCGGCCATCGGGTCAGGCGGTCCCTACGCGCTCTCCGCCGCCCTGGCGCTGCGGGAACACACGGAGCTGGACGCGGCCGAGATCGCCCGGCACGCCATGCGGATCACGGCCAATATCTGTGTATTTACCAATCAGGAGATCGTGGTGGAAGAATTATGAAAACCAAAAAGCAGCCAGCAGACACGAAAATCGATTTAACCCCGCGTGAGATCGTCGCGGAACTGGACAAGTACATCGTGGGGCAGAGCCAGGCCAAGCGGATCGTGGCCATTGCCCTGCGCAATCGCCTGCGGCGCCGGCGCCTAAAGGAACAGATGCGCGAAGAAGTGACGCCTAAAAACATCATCCTGATCGGCCCCACCGGCGTGGGCAAGACCGAGGTGGCCCGCCGGTTGGCGGCGCTGGTCCGGGCGCCGTTCATCAAGGTTGAAGCGTCCAAGTACACCGAGGTGGGATACGTGGGACGGGACGTGGAATCCATGATCCGCGACCTGACGCAGCAGTCCCACAACATGGTCCGGGAGGAGCGTTTCGCGGCCGTGCGCGACAAAGCCGAGGAAACGGCCATTGAGCGCCTGATCGAGCTGCTGGTGCCTCCGCTGTCCAAGCGCAAAGGTGCGCCCGGTCCCGTCCTGCCGGCGCCCGAGGAACCGGAAGCCCGCCTGCAGCATCACCAGAACGCCCGGGAAAAAGTCCGGGCGCAGCTCCAGGCCGGGGAACTGGAAGATGAGCTGGTCGAGTACGAAACCAAGGAGAATCCCCTGCCCATGGTGGAGGTGTTCGCGGGCAGCAACATGGAGGAAATTGGCATGAACCTGCAGGACATGCTGCAGAACGTCATGCCCGGCGGCGGGCAGTCGCGCCGGCGCCGCATCAAGGTCTCCGAGGCCCGGCGGCAGATCATCCAGGAAGAATTGAACCGCATGGTGGACATGGGGGAGATCAAATCCGAAGCCGTGAAGCGGGTGGAGGAAATGGGCATCGTGTTCGTGGACGAGTTGGACAAAGTCGCCGGCCGCGAGCAAAACCGCGGCCCGGACGTGTCGCGGGAGGGAGTGCAACGGGATTTGCTGCCAATCGTGGAGGGCACCACCGTGAACACCCGGCACGGCGAGGTCCGCACCCATCACATCCTCTTTATCGCCGCGGGCGCGTTCCACGTAGCCAAACCCTCGGACCTGATTCCGGAATTGCAGGGCCGGTTTCCCCTGCGCGCCGAACTCACCTCCCTGAAGGTCGAGGATTTTGAACGCATTCTGGTGGAACCACGCCAGGCCCTGACCAAGCAATACCAGGCCCTCATGGAAACCGAGGGTGTGAACCTGGAGTTCACGCCCGAGGCGGTGCGGGAGATGGCGGAAGTGGCCTTTCGCGCCAACCAGCTGGCCGAGGATATCGGCGCGCGGCGCCTGCATACCGTGCTGGAGCGGATTTTGGAAGAGGTCAGCTTCACGGCCTCGGAAATGCCGGGGAACGCAGTCATTGTAACGCCCGAATACGTCCGGGAGCGAATCGGGGATCTGCTCAAGGACGAGGATTTAAGCCGCTATATTCTCTAATACGTTAGCCGCGAATTGAACCCGGCCGTGAGGCCGCATGACATGCGGAAAGGTCTTCACATGGATACTCTAATAGCCAAAGCCAGAATTCTGATCGAAGCGCTGCCGTACATCAAAACGTTTTACGGAAAAACCGTGGTCATCAAATACGGCGGCGCGGCCATGATCGACGAGACCCTGAAAGAGGAGGTCATGCAGGACCTGGTGCTCATGAAATACGTGGGCATCCGGCCGGTGGTCGTTCACGGCGGGGGGCCGGAGATTACGCGGATCATGGAGCAAATGGGGAAAAAAGTGGAGTTCGTCGAAGGCCGGCGGGTCACCGACAAAGCCAGCATGGAGATCATCGAGATGGTTTTGGTCGGGAAGTTAAACCAGGAAATCGTCGCGGCCATCAACCGGCACGGCGGCACGGCTGTGGGGCTCTCCGGCAAGGACGGGGGCCTGCTCACCGCGCGCAAAGTGGTGGACTCCAAGGTGGACCTGGGCTATGTGGGCGAGGTATTCAAGGTGAAGCCGGATATCATTCACACGCTTGACCGGGAAAATTTCATTCCCGTCATCGCGCCCGTGGGCGTGGATGCCGAGGGCCAGACGTACAACAACAATGCCGACGACGTGGCCGCCGCGGTGGCCGTGGCCTTGCAGGCGGATAAATTCCTGCTCCTGACCGACGTCCCCGGGATTTTGCGGGATCCCCGGAACCCCGACTCCCTGCTCTCCACCCTGCCGGTGTCGAAAATCGAGGAGCTGATCTCCCAGGGCGTCATTTCGGGCGGAATGCTGCCCAAAGTCAGGGCCTGCGAGCGGGCCCTGACCGGCGGCGTGCACAAGGCCCATATCATCAACGGGAAGGTCTCCCACGCGCTCTTGCTGGAGCTTTTCACGGACAAAGGCATCGGCACCCAACTGGTGGTGAAGGAAGGCTCGGAACCGTGAAGCCCGGCGGCTTGAGCACGAAAGACATCATGGGGTTGGAAGCCGAATATATCGCCCAGACTTTCCAGCGGCATCCCGTGGCTTGGGCCCGGGGAGAAGGCTGCCGGCTCTATGACCAGGAAGGCCGGGCGTATCTGGATTTTTTTTCCGGGCACGCGGTCATGAACCTAGGTTTCGGACACCCGGCGCAGCAGGCGGCCATGCGGGATCAGTTGGGCCGGCTGGTGCACACGGGAAACCTTTTTTATCTCGAACCTCAGGTGCGGCTGGCCCGGCTCCTGGTGGAAAAGACTTTCGGGGACAAGGTTTTTTTCTCCAACAGCGGGTCCGAAATCGTTGAGTTGGCCATCAAGCTGGGGAGAAAATGGGCCAGGCGCCAGCGGCCGGGAGAGGATCGCTATGA
>JAUXBQ010000324.1 GCA_030619365.1 candidate division FCPU426 bacterium
AAATCGGGTTTGAAAAGTCTTTTAAATAAAGGGTAAAAAAAACGAATGTAAATAGTTTAGAAAAACTTATTGACTTTAATTAGAGCTATGATTAAAATATTACTAGAAAAGCTACAAATTTAATTAACAAATTTAATTATTTGCTAATTATCAAAAAATGTATTTTTAAAAAATCAAAAAAAGGCGAGTGATACCATGAAAAAAACTGCATGGGTATTCTGTCTTGTCTTGTCCTATCTTTTTTCTTCCCAGGTTTTTGCCTCTGGCCCAGGAACCACCAATGCGAACTTTCTTAAAGCTGGGCAAGCCGTGCGTCCCATTGCCATGGGCGAAACGTACATCGCATTGGGAGACGGCTTGGATACTTTAAATTGGAATCCCGCGGGACTGGTGCAGATTGATACGCCGGTAGCCAGCTTTGTGCACAGTTTTTGGGTGCAGGAAATCGGTACCGAATATTTAGCGTACGGCATGCCCCTGGGACCAGCGGGCGCGATCGGCGGCGGGGTAACGATCATGCACGCCGGAACCACTACCGAGACCCTCGAGGACCAGTTTGGGAACTACGCGGGCGAAGGCGGAGAGGCCTCGGCGCTGAGCATGGCTTTTGTCGGCACGTACGCGCAAGAGCTCTCGCGCATTTTGCCCATTCAAGATCCTTTCTTTAGCAAGCTGCTGGTGGGCGTCAGTTTGCGGATCGTTACCGAGAGCATTCAGGACACGAGCATTTTCGGGGGCGGTCTGGACGTGGGCGTGCTTTGGCGGGAGACCGAGGAGATCAGCGGCAGCACGCGCGACAATGGATTCCGCTTCGGCCTGGTCGGCCAGAACCTGGGCATGACCAGCGATCAAATGATGCCCATTAATTTCCGGGCGGGCGTGGGCTACGTCACCCAGGATTTGTTTACACCCAATGCCCGCGGCACCGTGGCCGTGGACGCCTTGATCCCCATTGACAATGACATCAAAATTTCCCTGGGCGGTGAGTACGCGATTGTCGGCCCCAATACGGAATTCGCCGCGCGGGTCGGCTACAAAATCGGAAACGAGATCCGCGACCTGGATTCCCTGGCCGGCCTCACGGCCGGCGTGGGCGTTTCCGTTCGCGGCGGGCTCATCGAATACCAGGTGGACTACGCCTTCGTGCCGTACGGCGATTTGGGCTCCACGCACCGGGCGGCTTTGACCCTGAGCTTTTTGCCCGGGGAAAACGTGGTGAAGCCCGCGGCAATTGTTCCGCTCGCGGCAGCCAAGCCAAGGGCCGCGCCGGAGCCGGTCCGCGAGGCCAGGGCGGAGAAACCGGTTGAGCCCAAACCCACGCCCGAGATTCCCGCCCCGTCCGCGCCCGTGGTGGAGGCGGTTTCCAAGCCGGCTACCAGCAAAGCGGAAGGCTCCGCGGATTTGCAGAAGCTGCGCCGATACTTGCGCCGGTTCACCAAACGGGTCAGCGCGGGCATGCTGCCGCCCCTGGCCTTTGACCGCAATAAGGCCACGTATCCCAGACGGACCAAGAAGAGCCTGGACGCGCTGGGTAAAATCATCGAGAAAAACAAGGCGGGCCGGATCGTCATTGTGGGTTATGCGGGTGCGAACAGCGGCTTGGCGCAGGAACGGGCCCGGGTCGCAGCCCGATACCTCAAGATGACCTTCCGGATCGATCCGGAGCGTATTACGACCCAAGCGGGAGCGACCGCGCAGAAACCGAAAAATTTGAGCATTTCCGTGGAAGTGCTGGAGCCGGGGAAGTAATTTCAACCTTCGCGCGGTTGCCATATCCCGCCGCGTTGCGTGATTGGTCGTATATTCGGGATAGGCCGGGAATGAGTAGTTATTTTATAACCGAGGTCTGCTCTTGATGAAACCTAGAATCCGGCAATCAACCTTCCTGGCGCTGGTCCTGCTGCTGGCCGCGACGTCCCTGCTGCAGGCCGCCAATTTTACCGAGAACTTCACCACCACCGCCTACAAAGATGAAATTGAAACCACAGCCTTCTGGGACACCAGCGGGTCAGGCGAAGTCAGGCTGCACTCCATAGATTATT
>JAUXBQ010000128.1 GCA_030619365.1 candidate division FCPU426 bacterium
CCCGGGTGAATCCCCGCCACTTTTTGAAAGATCTGTTTAATTACAAATTATTCAGGTTTGGCACCAGTTGGCTTTACCTTTACTTCGTGCGTCTGAATGTTGATTTTCTGATCTCCCTGGCCGGCATTGGACCGATTAGGTGGCTGGTCAGGCGATTGCCGCAAACCTGGCTGCAGGATATCAACCGTTCTATAACCGTGGCTCTGGCGCCCAAAGGCAAAGCCCCGCTGGGCATGCTCTTTGTCCTTCCCAAAAGGAAAATCAACCCCGAGGAGCAGAAATTGCTCACTTGGATCACCCGTTCGGCCGGTCTGGCGTACGACCGGGTAAACCGCATCAACCAGCTCACCAAGCAGTGGCAGCCATACCGCAGTCGTCCCACACCGGTGGAACTGGACGAATTAACCCGGCAGGGACAAACACTTTTCAATGCACTCAGCGTGCAGTTTAACGACTTGGCCGCTAAAATTGCGGATGCCGACGAATGGGGGGCCGGGTTGCACGAGGAGCTCACAGATTGGATTCGTTCCCTGGACCAGGTGGCCAATCCGTTCCTCTGGCGGACCATGGTCAGGGATCCGGTGCGGGTTCCGGACATGCCCCTGGACACTTCAAGCCAGGAGGCTTTTCTTGAAGATTACGAGCTTAGAGTCAACCAGGCCGGCTCCTTCAACGAAGTGCAAGGTCTGCACAACCAGGCGCTGGACCTGCTGCCCAGCCTACGGCTCACCACCAGGATGCAGCAACAGATCCTTTCCGCGACTTTGGCGCAACTAGCCGAATCCGCCCTTGCAAATATCAGTTGCCTGGAACTTTTGGCCATTACCCAGCCCCTGGACGGCCTCCTGGAAAAATTAGCGGAACTTCGGGAAGCGCCTCTGCCAAACGAGTATGCTCAACCTTTGGCCCGGTCCCATAAAGCTTTGGATACCTTCCACCAACGCATCCGCCAACTGCGGGGTATGGATCCCGCCGAATTCGCCGTGTTTGATTACGCCAAGCGCCTATTGGCCGCGCACACGTCCGGCGAGATTTTCGAAGGGCTTTTCAATACGGTCTTAAACCATACCCCTTTTAGTGGGTTGGATGTATACGACACGCGCCTGGATGAGAATAGGACCTTATGGTATCGGTCGCTCAAGCGCAGCGGGATGTGGGGGCAGTCCTCCGCGCGTCAATGGACACAATTGCGGTCCAATGTAGAGAAACACCGTCTCGCTGCGGTCACGGTCCACGGCTGGGATGAAGCGCGCGACCCTGCCGGCAACCTCATCTACGAGCAAGTCCGGGAAGAAGGCCCCCAGGATTATCTTTACATCGAGCAACGCCACCTGGCCCCTTTCGTGGATAAGCGCGAATTGTTGCGCGATGCTGTTCGCCATTCCATGCAGTCCTGGCCCCGCTGGCTGCTCAACTTCAGCGAAGCCGCGATTCTGGCTATGCCCCAGGGTCTGGCAGCCGCGGCCATCCGGATCCTTCTGGCAATTCGGCCGCGTTGGGTCCGGCGGGTAAACAGTATTTTGCATTTACCGCTTTATGACCGCGGCCGTAATCTGCGCGGCATGTTACTGCTTAACAATTGGCAGAATAACCAACCCTTGTTCGAGAACGAAGAGCAAAAAGATGACGTCTTGGCCAATTTAGCCCTGCTGAACTCGCTCCTGGAGGTCAACCTCTCCTGGGTAACTCAAGAAGAATCTCTTCAAAACAATCTCGATGAATTGCATCTGGTGGTTCAGGAATTAAACGAACCTTTTCGTCAAACGTTCCTGGAGAACATCAGCAACCTGGAAGCCCGGTTGTTGCGCGACAATTATTTGAAAAAGCTTATGGTCCTGGTTCGTGAAGCCGGCGTGTTTTCCGAAGACCAGGAACCGGAAGTCCGCAAGCTGCTGCAGACCATCAAGGGTTGTGCCGACCGTTTGAATATCCAGATCGAAAACCTGGCGAATGTGCAGGACCGGCTGCGGACCCGGCAGGCGGTCATTACCGAGGAAACCGAGACCCGCGTGCAGGCCCTGGAGGCCCGTCAGGACCTGGGCCAGGATGCGCCGTTTATTGGCGATGAACAAGAGATACTTAGCCGGCTCAATCAGCAATTGGCCGCAGCCCGCAATGCCGAGGACATTGACCTCCTGGTCATCGGCATACTTCGGGAGGCAGCCAATAACTTTTTGCTGCGGAACCTGATCATGGTACAAGCCCGCCTTGCTTATCAACGGGTCTTGCGGGTTTGCCTAAGCGAGCGGGAACAGCAAACCCTGCAAGATAGCCTGCGCGCGCTCAGCCGTGAATTCGCCACGTTATTCAGTTCCAGCCAGGAAAGTCTCCTTTTCCTGACCAGCATCGCCCGGCTTTCAGACGAGCAGCTGGGACCGCATGGCCGGGAGAACCTGCAAGAAGTCCAGGAAGTTATTAAACGCTTATTCATGTACTTTCCGCGCATCCAGCTTTTCACGGCCAACCTGGAACGCGTCTTGTCGTCCCGGGAAGCGATGCTGGCTGAACGTCAAGCACAGCCGGAACGCGCCCCGGATCAGGACAATCAATATATCATGCTTTTCGAGGCGCTCACGTCCTCCGACCCTGCCGCTGAACTAACAAATATCTTGCGCTATGGCGTGCTCACCGCCGGATTGCCCGGATTCAAGCACTTGCAGGATTTCCAGGGCAGCCAGGAAATCCGGAAACCCTTTGTCCAGGGCGTGTTGCAGACCCTGGGACAGTTGCGGTCAGTAACGCCCGGCAGTATGCGCCAATTAAGACGCACGGCGCCCGGGCAGCGGACTTTGCGCTTACGGGATGTCCTCAAGCTGCGCGGTCTCTATCAGCGGACACGGAAGGCGGGGCACGAATATTTATTGTGGCTGCTGGCCCTGCTGGTTATCGAAGGGCGCCAATTCCATCGCTTGCCGGATCCACAACGCCAATTAGTCGCTTCTCTGGCCCGCAGCATCGTGGTGCGCTTTAACCAGGAAACCGGCCAAACGCTCAACGCCGACCTGGCGGCCAAGGTCTTCCGTTATTACACTACCCTGAAAGCGTATCTGTTCGGAGAGTTGGCCTGGGACACGGTTCAGCAAACGCTCGCGGATTTCCGCGAAGATGAACTGGAGCTCCTGGTTCTGGTAACTTTCATTACCCTGAAAAACACAGGCCCGGGCAGCGCACTGACACGCGGCGCAGCCGCGGACTTGCTGGAACAATTCGGGTCCTGGACGAAATACGAGCAGTGGATGCGCCGTGAAGTCAGCGGACGCGATTCGGCTTGGTCACGCCTCCGGATTTGGGCTTTCCTGCCCGAATCCGGCTTAACCGTACCGGAAAGCGAAACCCGGCTGGCCCGGATTAAGGAGCGCATAAACGCTAAGATCACCTCAACGGAACAATCCGATTTCTACCATTGGCTGGGGCAGGTTACCATTCGCGGCGCTGCCGCCAACTTTGCATACCTTTCCGAAGACAATCTGGTGAAGTTCCTGTACGTCCATTGGCGTTTGTCCCAGCATCTGGAAGAAATCCCCGACCTGCTGCTGGAAAGGGAAGGAGAGACTGGAAACCTGGAAGTCGCCCTGCGCTTGCTGGAGGACGACTATGCCGTACTAACTAATAATTTCCGCACTGCGGCCCAACATATCCAGTCCGAACATTATGCCACAGTAGGGAATTTGAATTACCGGATTCTAGAAATCCCCGAGGGAACAAAACAATTGTCCCTGAAAGTCACGGGCATTACTCCCGGCCAGCGCGCGGCTGTCCAGACAGACGATAAAACCCAGCCTCCCCGCCGCCGTTTTACCCTGCGTTCCATTATCTTTTTTACGCTGGGCCTGGGATTGGTTGCCCTGGCTTTCAATTATTTGCCCGAGATCAGAGCCTGGGGCCCGGGAAAATCGTTCGTCCTGGATCAGGGCCGCGCCGAACTCTCGCAGGTTGCCACGGTTCCCGCGCTCGGCCTGCTGCTCACCAACCATCCCCAAATACAACGCTTCGGTCAACTGTTTACGCGCCCCTTCCGGACCTCGGCCCGCGCCAAGGCGGAAGTCGAAAAATGGGTTCAAGAATTGCACGCCTCCGCGCGCTACGTATATCCGACCACCACGGCTGTTTGGCTGCAGCAGCTATTGCGTTGGTTTTTCGCGCAGCGCGCCCCGCTCTGGACATGGAAGGCTCACTTTGCCGGACAAGAAACCCTTTGGGGCAGAATAGAAGCTACGCGCCTGAAGATGTTCGATGAAATACGCCTTCAACTGCGTCGTCTAACCGCAATCCAACGCGCTTTTTATCCGGCCAGCGGGCCGGATATTTCCACCCTGTTATTGACCGGCGATCCGGATAAAATCATCATGGCCGACCAGTTGCCGTTCGGCACGCCGGATAACGTGGCTGCTTCCGAATCCCTGCGGGAAGCCTATTGGAAGGACAAGCAACGGGAAGCCTATTGGAAGGACAAGCAATCAGAAGAGACCAGGATGCGCGGCTGGTCCTTTTTTAAAGTGTTGAAAAAAATTGGCAATTTAATTTCACCCCTAGTATGGGAACTGGAAATGCTGGGAGCCACGGACGTCGTGATTACCCGCGTATCGCCCACCGAACACCGTATAACCTTCGCCTGGGGGCGGCACCTTGCAGATATCCGGCCGCGCGAAATCACTTTCTTCTCCGAAGTCGACCTGGAAAACTTGGCCGCTTATCCAGACGCACTAAACGAGTTCCTGGCTCAAGGCTTCGATTTCTATATGCAAAAAGCCGCCGTGGAGTTTCACCAGCACAAGGCCGTGGAACATCATCTGCAATATCTTAAAAACAACGGCCTAGTCATGACCGACCTGCTCATCCCGAAAATTATGCAGGATGAATCTTATCTGCCGCTCAAGCTCGAGTATTTCATCAAAGATATGCACCGCTTTGCCTTGGGTTACGGACACGAAACCAATGTTCATCAAAAAAACCCCAGCCACCCGGAATACCTGCTGCCGCCCGGCAGCGGGCTAGGATTAGCCCGGCTTGAAGTGCTGGGCGCGTTAACGCTCGTGGCAGGACTTGGTTTAGCGATTTTGGGCGCAACCGGACTCGCGGCCGGCGGCGTTGGCGTACTACTCGGCACAGGCTTAATCGCGCTGGGCCTGGCCGGACTGGTGCTGCCATTAATCCGCACCACGCTTTCCAGGGTTTCCCAGCCCGCAGATCCGGTTGCCGGCGAACCTGTTGTTGAGGCCTCTACGCCCCCCCGGGCCAGGGTGGAAGTCGTTGCCGAGTTGCGGCACCGCGAGACCATTCTGCCCCAGCGTCCCAACGCGCCCTATCACCAAAGCGAACCCCGGGCCGCGCGCGGCGTGCAGAGGATTTTGAACTCACTGTTATATATGCGAGACTGGCAACACGCTGGAAATCTGCGCTTGCGCCTGCCCCTGGATGGTCTGCATCATCTGTTCCAGGCTGCCATTGGACTCTGGAAAGGCCTGATCGCCTGGATCTGGCTTAGCGGCCCGGCAATGGACACAGAAGCGTTTGTCGAGGAAAATCCCGACCTCCTGGAGCTCATGCGTAAACATGCGCTACCGGACCAACAGGCCGCCACGGCCTTCACGCGCCGGTACGGCGTGGCCGTGGACGCGATACGCGTCCGCCCCTTGTCCGAACTGGACCTGAATCTAACTGGCCGACTGGGGGCCTTATGGCGTCTGGGCGGCACGTACCGGGAAACCGGCGAAAACCGGCAACCGACCCTGTATTTACCGGACAGCATGTTGCAACGGCTCCTGCCGGGCGTTCCCGCCCAGCGAGGCCTGCTCGGCACCTGGCAACGCTGGCTCTGGTTCGGCAACCGGTTCCTGCTGGGCATGCTCATGCGTTACCAGACCGGACGTTATTTCGCGGACCAGCGGCTGGGCCGGGGCGCACAGCGCGCGAATGACCGGGAAGCGGATTTGGAATTCCTCGACCGCGCCGCCTATCTCACCCGGTTGAAGGGGGAGGATACGGCCCAGACCTTCTATTCCCGGCATGCGGGCGCCCAACTGGCGCTCAGTGCGTACGATATTCTCAAATTATCCGCGCAGTACCTTTCCGAGTCCTCCCAATTGCTGGGCGAGTCTCGCCCGACCGCGCTGGCCAAACTGCAGCCTCGCCTGGCTGACGCCTTGCAGCGCAGCGCGGAACCGAGCGTGGAAACCACGCTGGCCTTGCTGGCCGACGCGGAAACCGCCCCGGACTCTGAGCTCAGCCTTTTCCAATCCATTCTGGCTGAAAGCCAGGACCTGGCAGTTGACCGCCGGCAACTGGTTCTCAAGGACCTGGTCGCGGAACTGGTAGACAGCCAGACCCGCGCGTACGACGTTCAACTGGGCCGCCAGGCCGAGACGGCCCGCTTAACGTCAGGCGAACAAATCTATATCCTCAGCCTGCCGCAATCATTCACGCGCATCCTTAGCCAGATCAACGCGCTGGATCAGCGGCTCCGCGCGCGCGCTGACCAGGATCCGCGCGTGGCGCCGCTCAGGGAGCGGCTCGCGTACCTGAAAGAAGCACTAAGCGCCGCCCTGCCAGCCCAGGCAGGAACACTACAGCCCCTGAATCCACGTGTAGCTTCCGTTTTATTGGGCGAAACCCTGCGCCTCTCCCGTGAAGAGGGCACCGTGCTCATGGACCTGGGCGAGGACGTGGATTCCCACCTGGTTGGGGTCACGACCGGCGACATAACCAAGCAGGACTGGGACGGGGTGCAAATCGCCAGCCGCGAGATCTTCGAGGTAACCGGACCGGACTTGGCAAGAATTGTGGACAATTTGTTCCAGTCCGATCTCCAGTCAGCCGGCCTGCTGGCCCGCGCGTACCAGGGAACCCTGGAGCAGGCCGTGCCCATTCCACAAGTCCGGTTTCCCGGCTTGGCCAGGATGTTGGTCAGCGTGAGCCGAGTGCTGCCTGCGCCACTTAGCGTTTCGCTTCAGCAGGCTGCCCAGCGCCTCGATCCCTCGGGCTATCTTACCGGCGTTCTGGCCAACGTCACGGACTCACCGTTTGTGCAATTGCACCAAGACCTTACGAGCCCAATAGGACAAGCGTATCTCCGTTGGTCCAGTCAAATGAACCGAAGCAAAGAAATCCGCTATATCAGGACCATGGTCCGGTTCTTGAAAGCACAGCGCCTCGAAATCCAGGAGGCCACGGGAATATTGCCGTCCATCGAGGTGTCCGCGCTGAAAGCCGCTCACCAGGCCTCGCTTATCGGTTTCCTCGAGATGACCCGCAACATGGCCAGTTTGTCAGGCATCCGGATAGGGAAGTGGTCCGAGCGGCTTTCGGGCGTTACTCGGGATGCGGTCGAAATCCCGGGTATTCTGGTGCAACCCGGGAACATGGGCACCTGGGGCGCGCTGCGCGACGTCATACGCGGTTTCGAAGCCATTGACATCGAGCCCGATGTGTTTGAGTACCGCCGCCGGCGCCTGTTCCGTACGGCCTCCCAAGCCGCCTAAACCCTTATTGTTTTAAATCACAATCGAAGTCATGGCCAGACCGGAAGGCATGAAGTAGCTTACTGATATAAAAAGGGGGCGCTGAAAACGTCCCCTTTTTTTTATTAACAAATCACATTA
>JAUXBQ010000160.1 GCA_030619365.1 candidate division FCPU426 bacterium
CTTCTAACTTGATACGAAATCTATAAGTAGGGGCGTATTGCAATACGCCCCTACACGGCAGCGGTCGATTTTCACGGTTTTTATTTTGAGAATCGAAAATCGAGAATTGATCATTTTGAAGGCTACAATGTCGGGGCGTAGCGCAGTGGATAGCGCACTCGCTTGGGGTGCGAGTGGTCGGAGGTTCAATTCCTCTCGCCCCGACCAATAAAATTTTTGCGAAGCAAAAATTTTAGAGCAACGGAAAACGGAAAACCGAGCAATAGACCAGTTGCGGTCGATTTTCGCGGTTTTTATTTTGAGAATCGAAAATCGAGAATCGATTATTTTGAAGGCTTAAGTGTGTCGGGGCGTAGCGCAGGGGCTAGCGCACCTGCTTCGGGAGCAGGGGGTCGGAGGTTCAAATCCTCTCGCCCCGACCAGGAAATCGAACCTCCGACCCCCAAGGGGGATCGGGGGAAAGATTCCCCCGATTATATGGGGGAGACAGCGAGCGATGAGCGAGCGCCAGAGGGGGCTTGCCCCCTCTGGAGAGCGAAGCGACGGGGGCGTGTGGTTCAAATCCTCTCGCCCCGACCATTAAAATTTTCGCTTTGCGAAAATTTTGGAGCAGCTGAGCAGCTGAACAGCAGAGAAAAGCGAAGCTGCGGTCACCTGCTCCGCTGCTCTACTGTTCTGGATTATTGCAGGCCGAAAGGTTGGGGGGATGACCCCGAGATCATTTTTCAGAAATTACAGTCTGGGGATCTTCCTGCTCCTTTTTTTCGCCGGTCCAGTCTGGGCGCAAATTGACGAAGCCACGCGGTTCCTGGAAAAGTCCGCATCGCTGATGGGTCCCGCGGGGTGGATCAATATGCCCGCCGCGGCGATGCCGGATGCAGGTTATATGTCAGCCGGCATCCATTCCAATTATGCCAAGCTTAGCTTTGGCTTGTGGGATTTCATTGAGGCCGGGATTTATTTTGAGGCCGACAAACTCGGGGAACGGTTTAAACCTTACCGTGATTTGTCCAGTTGGGAGAAGGCCGGGGAGAATATTCCGGCGTTCGTTCGGGATGCTTTTCGCGGCCACGCCAAGCTCAAAGCCCTGGATCAGGATTGGGCCGGGGTCGGGTTGGCTGCCGGGATTGAAGAACAGAATTATTACGTTGTGGCGCAACGATACCTGGTCAGTCTGTCACAGGTCACACTGTCGGCCGGTTGGGGAACGGGTCGCTTTAAAGACGGTTTCGCTGGTTTAAGCAAGAGTGTTTTTTCCGGCGCCGAGGTCATATTCGAGTATGATGGGCGAGGAATCAACATCGGCATGCGCGTGCTCCTGGCTCCGAATTTAATACTCAGCTTCGCGGGCAAGAACCTGGGCCGTATCGGCGAGGTACAAAACCTGGGAGACGTGATTTCCGAGCATATGGTGTTCGGCGTCACTTATCTGGAGCGTATGTGGTGAGCAAACTGCGGCGAGTCGGCCTCACCGCGACCGGTATGGTTCAGGGCGTGGGCTTCCGCTTCTTCGTGCAACACGCGGCCCAGGCCCGCCGGCTCACCGGATACGTGAAAAACCAGTATGACGGCAGCGTTCAAATAGAAATTCAAGGGCCCGAGGAGAAAGTGCGGGCGTTTCTGCAAGTGATGGGACTGGGGCCGCGGCTGGGCCGGATTGATCATCTCAAGTTAAGCGAGTTGGAGTGGATACCAGAAGAAAACGATTTTAATATAAAATTTTAGCCAGCTCGTTAAAGGAATCGTTGAACTGATGCCGGCTCCCGAGAAGAAAAAGACAACCCGTCCAGAGCGGCGCCAGGCGGCCAAGGCCGGCCGTCGTGTCAAAAACCTGCCAGGACGTAAAGAAACCAAACCGGCCGCCGGCGCTCGCCGGGCGGATCGTTCGCCCCAGGCGCGGAAACCGGGGCGCCCAGCCAAGGCGCGGAAACCGGGGCGCCCGCCCAAGGCGCGGAAACCGGGGCGACCGCCCCAGGCGCGGAAACCGGGGCGCCCGCCCCAGGCGCGGAAACCGGGGCGCCCGCCCCAGGCGCGCAAACCGGGGCGCCCGCCCCAGGCGCGCAAACCGGGCCGTCCCCCGCAGACGACCAAATCCAGCAAACCCGCCAAGTCCGCTGCCACAACGGCCGCCGTTACCAAAGCAACCCTCGTGGAAAAGACAGAGCAGAAGGCCGTACCGGAGCCGGCGGCCACCAGGCCGCAGGCCACCGGAGAAACCACGACAGTTCTGGCGCCGCGACCGGACGAAGAAAACGAAGACCTGGACGGCCAGGCGTTGGATGAGGATGACGAGAAAGTGGACGGTGATTTTGAGACGGATGAGGTCATCGCCAAAGAGGAGAAGGGAACGCCCCGTGAGCGTCGGGAAGACCTGGATGCGGTAAAACAATATCTGGACGAGGTCAGCAAAGTTTCCCTGCTGACCTTTGAACAAGAGCAAAGCCTGGCCCGGCGAATTGCCAAGAACGACGCCCAGGCCCGCCAGACCATGATTGTGAGCAATCTGCGGCTGGTCATTTCCATCGCCAAACGGTATCTCAACCGGGGACTCTCCCTCCTGGACTTGATCGAAGAAGGCAATTTGGGTTTGATGCGGGCGGTGGAAAAATTTTCGGCGGAGAGGGGATTCCGATTTTCCACCTATGCGGCCTGGTGGGTACGGCAATACGTCAAGCGCGCCCTGGCGAACCAAAGCAATCTCATCCGCCTGCCCGTGCACATCGTGGAAAAAGTTTCGAAAATCTCGCGGGTCCGGTATGAGCTTGCGCAGAAATTGCGACGGGAGCCGGCCCCCCGGGAAATAGCCAAGGCCGCCAAGCTGCCGGTGGAGCAGGTTGTCGAGATTCTGCAGCTTGACCAGAAACCAGCCTACTTGGAAACCCTGGTCGGCCATTCCTCCTCAGAGGGCCGCAAACTGGTAGATTACCTGGAGGACCGCAGCAACGTGTCTCCGGACGCCTCCGTCCTGGACAACATTCAGAAGGAACAGTTGCAGGATCTACTCAACATTCTGGCGGACAAGGAACGCGCCATTGTCGTGATGCGCTTCGGCCTGGACCAGGATTCGCCCTGCACGCTGGAGCAAACCGGGAGAAATTTCGGCCTGACCCGGGAGCGCATCCGCCAGATCGAAATGACCGCGTTGAAAAAGCTTCGGGCGTACTTGCGCCAGGGACAATCCTCCCTGGATGAGTTATTTAAAGGATAGGGGTGATTCGCATGATCGAGGCCATCAAGGAACTGATTCGAGACATTCCCGACTTTCCCAAACCCGGCATTCTTTTCAAGGACATTACCCCGCTCTTGGCGGACCCCAAGCAGTTTCCCCGCGCGATCGATCTTATCTCGCGGCAGTTTCAGAATAAAGGCATTGACCACGTCGTGTGCGTGGAAGCCCGGGGATTTATCGTGGGCACGCCCCTGGCGTATAAGCTGGGGGCAGGTCTGGTTCCGGTCCGTAAACCCGGCAAGCTGCCTTACCAAACCGTGCGGACCACCTACGAGCTGGAGTATGGGTCCGGCAGCCTGGAAATGCACACTGACGCGCTGAAGCCGGGCGCCCGCGTGCTCATTGCCGACGATTTGCTGGCCACGGGCGGAACCACGGCCGCGGCGATTGAATTAGTGAAAAAGCTCAAGGCCGAGGTAGTGGGTATCGCGGTTCTGGTGGAACTGTTGTTTTTACAGGGAAGGGCCAGACTGGCGGGTTTTGACGTCTTCTCCCTTATCCAGTATTAATTTGTAGGGAACGGTTTTGACCGAAGGGAATCCCAAATTTGATGTTCCTTCCGGTCGGGGAAACCGTTCCCTACTGTTTACGCCCCCGTAGCTCAGGTGGATAGAGCAGCGGTTTCCTAAACCGTTGGCCGTGCGTTCGAGTCGCGCCGGGGGCACCAGCTTCGCGCCAAAGGCGCGGAGCCGAGCAATCGAGAATCGAAAATTGAAAATCGGTGAGTTCTCGATTGCGACCAAAGGAAGTCCCGTTATGTACAATAATTTAACCAGTCGGGGCGACCAAAGGAAGTCCTATTTCGATATTCCTTCCGGTCGGGGCGGTCGATTTTCGCCTATCGATTTTCGAAAGTCGTTTTGGACAAAAGACCGCGTAAAACGACTGGCTTTTTTTCAAGTTCGTGTTATCATTTTTCATCTTATACTGCACGGAGTTCGCCATGATTGACCTGCACACACACACGCTGCATTCCGACGGGGACCTGATTCCGGCTGAATTGGTCCGCCGGGCGCAGGTACAGGGCTACCAGGCCCTGGCCCTCACGGACCATGTTGACCAATCCAATCTGGATGAGTTGGTCCCTCAACTGGCTGCGGCCGCCAGGGCGCTTACGCTCGGCTCCGGGATCCTGGTACTGGGCGGGGTGGAAATCACGCATGTGCCTCCCCGGCAAATTCCCGGTCTCATCAAGGCCGCGCGTGAATTGGGCGCGGAAATCGTCGTGGTGCATGGTGAGACGCCGGTGGAGCCCGTGATCCGCGGCACCAACCGCGCCGCGATCATGGGCCAGGCCGATGTGCTGGCGCATCCGGGCCTGATCACCGAGGAAGATGCCCGCCTGGCCAAGCGACGGGGCGTGGCGCTGGAGTTGACCTCGCGAGGCGGCCACTCCCTGGCCAACGGTCACGTGGCGCAGATCGCCAAGCGCACCAGGTGCGATCTCGTGCTAAACAGCGACACACACGCGGTCCGGGACCTCCACACGCCGGAGCTCAGGCGCAAAGTCGTGATGGGCGCCGGCCTGCCTGCCAGCCAACTGGCGGTGATGCAGAAAACCGCCCGGAAAATCTGCCAGCGAGCGCGGGGATAAAAAAAATAGCCACAGATGCACACAGATAAGAGAAATTTAATAAGAAATAAAATGTTCACGCGAAGACGCCATCACGCAAAGAAGGGCAAAAAAAGTAAAAAATATATCATGTTTTTCTTAGCGCCTTTGCGGCTTTGCGAGAGAAATTTTTTATTAGTGTTTATATTTTAATCTGTGTGTATCTGTGTGCATTTGTGTGTATCTGTGGAAATCCTTGCATTATTTTAAAGGAGTTTAAGATGGCCAAGAAACGTTATACCCATAAACAGATCCGCAAGAGCATCAAGCAAAACGAGTTGCTGAACGCCCTGAACCGGGGACTGGCTTTTTTCAGGGGCAATACCGAAAATCTCCTCATCACGGGCATTATTATCGCGGTTATCGCCATTTTGGTGCCGCTTTACTTCAACAACAAAAAGGAGAACGAACGGCGCGCGGACACACTTTTAAACCGGGCCATCGGCTACACCATCCAACCCATCGCGGAGGGACGGACCGCCTCCCCGGAGGGCGCGTTCCGGACCGCCGAGGAAAAATACCGAAAAGCGCAAAAAGCCTTTGCTGAGATCGTCGCCAGTTACCGCAATACCCGGGCCGCGGATCAAGCCCGCGTTAACGAGGCCAATGCCTGGTTCTACCTGAAAGAATATGAGAAAGCGCTGCCGCTTTTCCAGGACGCCCTGACCCGGACCAACCAGGCGTTGGCGCGCGCTACGATCCAGGGACGCATTGGCGCCTGCCAGGAAAACCTGGCGCAATGGCAAGCGGCGCGTGACACGTACCAAGGCCTGCTCTCCGGGGAGGCGGAGTATTTCAACGCTCGGGCCGTACGCCTGGCCCTGGCCCGCTGCCATTTTCAGTTGGGAGAAAAAGCCGAGGCGGAAAAAATGCTGTTGGCCGAACGCGACCGGGAACCGGGCAGCTACTGGTCTGAAATCGCCCGGCAACAACTGGTCATTCACGCGGGCACGCTGAAATAAAGGGTTGACAGAGCGCGGAAGGTGGGCTATTTTCTTCCCTCTACCGTGCTGGAATGTGGGGCTGTGGCGCAGCTGGGAGCGCGTCTGAATGGCATTCAGAAGGTCAGGGGTTCGAACCCCCTCAGCTCCACCAGAATATCACCGGCGTTTCGCGCAAGCGAAACGCTGTTTTTATTAAACAGAAGATTGCCACCAAGACACCAAGACACGAAGATGAAATCGGGAAAAAATTTTATATTTCTTAGTGTCTTAGTGGCTATATCTTTTTAGGAGTAAGACGGCATGGCGGAGCAAGAGAAATATCCAATCATTGATTTTCACGTGCACGCTTTCACGGATGAGCTGGCCCCGGACGCGGTGGCGAAGCTCAGCGCGCAGTGCGGGTTCCGGGCCTGTTTTGACGGAAC
>JAUXBQ010000238.1 GCA_030619365.1 candidate division FCPU426 bacterium
AGTTTAAAGACCGGGGGGACCATAGGTCCCCCCGGTTTTTTCCGGACAGAATCGGGCTTGACAGAAGGCCCGTCACGCGGTATGGTCTAGGGTAGAGAAAAAATCCTTTAATCTGGTACTGAGAGACTAGAAAGGGTACGATGACGAAGCGAGCCGAACCACGAACAGCCTCCCTTGGTAACCAGGGGAGGCTGTTTTACTGTAAGGAGAAGAGACGTGGATAAAGCCAAGCAAACACAATTGATGGACGCGGAACACCTCCGTCGCGCGGTGACGCGGATCGCGCATGAAATCTGTGAACGCAACCAGGGCGCCGGCGATCTGGTTCTGATCGGGATCATTCAGCGGGGCGACATTCTGGCGCAGCGGATCGCCGAGCAGATTGGAAAAATCGAGAACAACCGGCCCACGGTGGGCGCTTTGGACATTACCTTTCACCGTGACGATACCCACCGCCGCAGTGAGTGGCAGCACAATCAGCGGGCCAGCCACCTGCCCTTTAAGCTTGACGGCAAGCGCGTGGTCCTGGTGGACGACGTACTGTACACCGGTCGCACTGTCCGGGCGGCCCTGGACGAATTGAATGACTACGGCCGCCCGCAATTAATTCAGTTGGCGGTCATGGTGGATCGTGGACACCGCGAACTGCCCATTCATGCCGACTTTGTGGGCAAGAACGTACCCACCTCCCGCCGGGAAGCGGTGAAGGTGTTTCTCAAGGAACACGGGGATGCGGAAGACGCGATTCTGCTCGTCACGCCCGGATCCCAATTCGAGGAAAGGTAGGAATTACGGCGTGAGCCTGGCGCGAAAAGACCTGATCACACTGGAAGAACTTTCCGTGGAAGAAGTAATCCAGATCCTCGACACCGCGGCTTCGTTTAAAGAGGTGGTCCAACGGCCCATAAAAAAAGTCCCCGCCCTGAGAGGTAAAACGGTGGTAAACTTGTTTTTCGAGCCATCCACAAGAACCCGCACTTCCTTTGAACTGGCCGCCAAACGGCTTTCGGCCGACGTGGTGAACTTCACGGCCTCCGACTCCTCCCTGGTCAAAGGCGAGTGCCTGCTGGACACCATCCGCAACATCGAAGCCATGAACGTGCACACCATCATCATGCGCCATGCCTATTCGGGCTCGGTTGAGCTGGTGGCCCGCCACAGCCAGGCCGCCGTGGTCAACGCGGGCGACGGCACCCACGCCCACCCCACGCAGGGACTGTTGGACATGTTTACCATTCGTGAGCGCAAGGGTGATTTTAAAAACCTGACCGTCACCCTGGTCGGCGATATCACCCACTCCCGGGTGGCGCGCAGCAACATCCACGGACTGCGCAAGCTGGGAGCCACGGTGCGCATTGTGGGTCCGGCCACTTTGATTCCAAAAAGCATGGCCCGCCTGGGCGTGGAAGTGTACACCCGGCTGGACGAGGCCATCCGGGACGCCGACGTGATTAATATTCTGAGAATCCAACTCGAGCGGCAGGACGGCCAGCTTTTCCCCAGCGCGCGCGAGTACGCCAACCTGTACGGCGTGAACGCCCGCCGCCTGAAACTGGCCAAGCCCGACGTCCTGATCATGCATCCCGGGCCCATGAACCGGGGAATCGAAATTTCGCCGCGCGTGGCGGATGGTCCCCACGCGGTGATCCTGGACCAGGTGACCAACGGCGTGGCCGTGCGCATGGCGGTGCTATACTTGCTGGCCGGAGGTGAGTCAGATGAAACAGGTGATTAAGGGGGGGAGAATACTCGACCCCGCCTCCGGGCACGACGCCGCCGGCGATCTCTGGCTGCAAGACGGTAAGATCCTCGAGTTCACCAAGCCGGGCGCCAAGCGGCCGGGCCAGAACGACCGTGTGCTTGACGCCGCCGGCCTGGCCGTGGCACCCGGGCTGGTGGACATGCACGTGCACTTGCGGGAGCCCGGCGCCGAATACAAGGAAACCATTGCGTCGGGCACGCGGGCCGCCGCGGCCGGGGGCTTTACCAGCGTGGCTTGCATGCCTAACACCACGCCGCCCATCGATAACCTGGCCATGGTGGAGCTGATCCTCTCGAAGGCCAAGAGCCAGGGCGTGGTAAACGTGTATCCCATTGCCTGCATCACGCAGGGACGCGAGGGGCGCCAGCTTACGGAAATGGGGGAACTGAAAGCCGCGGGCGTGGTGGCGGTTTCCGATGACGGGGACCCGGTCAGCTCGCCGATCCTGATGCGCAGCGCTCTGCAATACGCCGGCATGCTGGATCTGCTGGTAATCAATCATGCGGAGGATAAAGTCCTCTCCGGAAAAGGGGTGGCGCACAGCGGGTTCATGGCCATGAAACTGGGCTTGGCCGGCGTACCGCCTTCCGCGCTCGAAATCATGATAGCCCGGGACGTTATTTTAGCGGCGGAAACCGGCAGCCGCGCGCACATCCCGCATGTCTCCACAGCCGGCGGGGTGAACATCATCCGCCAAGCCAAAGCCCGGGGCATACCGGTGACCGCGGAAACCGCTCCCCATTATCTCGTGCTGACCGACGACTGCCTGCAGGGCTATGATACCAACGTGAGGGTCAGTCCGCCCATTGGAGACACCGCCGACCAGGCGGCCCTGATCGAGGGGCTGCAGGATGGCACGCTGGACGCGATTGCCACGGACCACGCCCCCCATTCGCGCCGGGAGAAGGAAATGGAGTTCGCCCTGGCCGCGCCGGGAATCTGCGGCCTGGAAACCGCGCTCTCCCTGGTCCTGACCGCGCTGGTTGAATCTAAAAAATTATCTCTGCTGGAAGCCCTGCGGCGCCTGACGCTGAATCCGGCGCAAATACTTAAAATTCCCAAAGGGACGCTGGCGCCCGGCGCGGATGCGGATGTGGTAATTTTCGATCCCAACGCGGACAGGACCGTCCAGACTTCTGAATTTCGCAGCCAGTCGGATAACACCCCCTTTGCCGGGTGGCAGGTCAAGGGCCAGGTCGCGGCCACGCTGGTAGCCGGTAAAGTGGTTCACGTTCTTGACCCCTACCAGGAAAAAATCAACGAATAGCGGACCGGACATCCCCAGGTCCATGAGAGGTTGAGGATGCGAGCTAAAATTGTCAACGCGCGGCGTTTCGGCGCTTACGCTCACCTGGTCCTGACCGCGCCCCAGATCGCCCGGCGCGCCCGGCCGGGGCAGTTCGTCATGGTTCGGGCCGAGGGAAAGGGCGCGCCCTTTTTGCGCCGCCCTTTTTCCATTTGCCGCGCCCGGGCTAACACCGTGGAATTGCTCATTAAGGCCGTGGGACCGGGCTCGCGCCTGATCGCGAGCCAGCCGGCGGGCGCCAGCTTGGACGTGGTGGGGCCGCTGGGCACTGGATTTACGCTGACCGGTAAATCGCCGCGTTTACTCATTGGCGGCGGATTCGGCGTCGCCCCCCTCCTGTTTTTGGCTGAGTCCCTGCAGGCCCGGGGCGTTGACGCCGAGGTGCTGATCGGTGGCCGCTGTGAGGAGGACCTGCTCCTGCGCCGGGAATTGAAAATGGCCGGTGCGCGCGTGGCCTGTGCGACTGAGGACGGCAGTCACGGCACGCACGGGCTTGTCACCGACCTTTTGGAGGCGCGGTTGGAGAATCGCACCCGGCCGTGCCGAATGGCGGCCGCCGGCCCCTGGGCCCTGCTCCGCGCGGTGGCCGGGCTGGCGCAGCGCCGGAAAGCGCCCGCGGAAGTCTCCCTGGAGGAGATGATGGCCTGCGGGTTGGGCGTGTGCAACGGCTGTGTCATCAAAGTTAAAAACCACTATCTGCGGGTTTGCAAAGAGGGGCCGGTCTTCCGGGCCGAGGATGTTGCATG
>JAUXBQ010000052.1 GCA_030619365.1 candidate division FCPU426 bacterium
GAATTTTGCGAAGCAAAATTCCTGGCTCCTCGGGTTGGATTCGAACCAACAACCTAGCGGTTAACAGCCGCTCGCTCCACCGTTGAGCTACCGAGGAACATATGGTGTTAAAAAATACCTTAATTCATTTAAAAATCAAAAACTTAAAACCGTGAAAATCGAGAGTCGAGAATCGACCGAAATCGAGCTTTTTCAACTATCGATTTTCAATTCTCGATTTCTCGGCGTTCCCGCCAGGCGGGAACGCTAGGTTGGACTCGAACCAACAACCTAGCGGTTAACAGCCGCTCGCTCCACCGTTGAGCTACCGAGGAATATAAGGTGGCAAAAAGCGAACAATAAGAATAACTAATATAAAGAAAATCGTCCGTATTGCAAGTAAAAAAATGCGAAAGTCGTCGCCTGGCGCGCGATCTCATATTATAATACGTTTGGCCCGTTGGGTCGTGATTTCCGCTGGGGAGTATGCGTTTGAATCCGGGACCTCGTCTGCTGGACAGCCAACAATGCGAATTCACGGTCTGGGCGCCCCGGGCGAACCAAGTGGAATTGGTCGTTGTTTCCCCTCGCGAGCGATCCCTAGCCATGCAAAAAATGGAGAATGGATACTGGCAGCTTTTGACCACGGCCGCGGCCGGGACGCGCTACCTGTATCGCCTGGATGGCGGGCAACCGTGTCCGGACCCGGCTTCTCATTTCCAGCCTGAGGGCGTGCACGGACCGTCCGAAGTCGTGAACCAGGCCGGCTTTGCCTGGCAGGACCAGGGCTGGCAGGGTATAGCGCTCGAGAAACTCATTATATACGAATTGCATGTCGGCACTTTCACGCCCAACGGCACACTCCGGGAAATCACGGCGCGGTTGGATGAATTGCGAACGCTCGGCGTGACTGCCCTGGAACTCATGCCCGTGGCCGGCGTTTCCGGGGAGCGCAACTGGGGATACGACGGGGTGTATCCTTTTGCCGTGCAGGCCGCCTACGGCGGGCCGGAAGGCCTGCGGCAACTCGTGAACGCCTGTCATCAAAAAGGCCTGGCCGTGATTCTGGACGTGGTGTATAACCACTTCGGCCCGGTGGGAAATTATTTCGCGCGCTTCGGCCCTTACTTTAACGAAACCGCACCAACTCCCTGGGGCCCGTCATTGAACCTCGACAACGCGGGCAGCAGGGAAGTCCGGCATTTCCTCTTTGCAAACATGCGCCACTGGTTCGAGGACTATCACCTCGACGCCCTGCGGCTGGATGCCATTCAGGCTATTTACGATAAAAACCCGAAGCACTTTCTGGCCGAATTGTCCGAAAAAAAGGAGGAGCTGAACCTGCGCCTGCCCTGGCCGCGCCTGCTGATCGCGGAAAGCAATCTGAACGCCACCCGGGTGACGCGAGCCCGCCCGCAGGGCGGGTATGGCCTGGAAGCCAACTGGTGCGATGATCTGCATCACAGCCTGCACGCCCATTTAACCGGCGAGCGGAAGGGATATTACGCGGATTTCGGCGCGTGGGAACACATCGTCAAGACCTTGCGCGACGGCTTTATGTTCGGCGGGCAACATTCCAAGTACCGCGGCGGCGCGTGGGGCGATTTCACGCCGGATATCGAGCCCGCCAAGCTGGTGGTTTTCTCCCAAACACATGACATGATTGGCAACCGGGTGCTGGGCGAGCGAACCTCCCGGTTGCTTTCCTTTGGGGCGCTGAAATTATTCGCGGGCCTGGTCATGTTGTCGCCCTATGTTCCCTTGTTGTTCATGGGCGAGGAATACGGCGAAGAGGCTCCGTTTCTTTTCTTTGTCGATCACCAGGACCCGCAATTGCTGGAAGCCATCCGCCAGGGGCGACGGGAAGAATACCGGGAATTTTACGAAAAAGGGCAGGGGCCTGATCCCGCGGCTCTGGACACGTTTGCCCGATCGAAGCTTCAATGGCAAAAGCGCACCCAAGGCCAACACGCACAATTGCTGGGTTATTACACCAAACTCCTGGAATTGCGAAAAACCATCCCCGCGCTTGAAGCCTTGACCAGGAAGGGCCTGGAAGTCCGGGATTGGGAGCAGGAAAAAGTCATAACCCTGCAACGTCAACAAGCGGATAGCCACGTATTGTGTCTGTTCAGCTTGGCTTCCCAAACAATGGTCTGGCCGGCTGACATCCCGGAGGGGAAGTGGAAAAAATTACTGGATGCCAGCGATGCCCGCTGGGGCGGACCGGGCGCGCGGCTCCCCGAGACCATCCGGGCGGATGACAAACTGACGCTCTTACCGTATACTGTGACTGTTCACCTTAAGGAGTCTCGGCATGGATAAATTTATTTGCATACACGGCCATTTCTACCAGCCGCCCCGGGAAAATCCCTGGCTGGAAGAGGTGGAAAGGCAGGATTCCGCCTACCCCTACCATGACTGGAATGAACTGGTCACGGCCGAATGCTACGCGCCCAATGCCGCGGCCCGGATCCTGGGGGAAAAAGAACGCATCAGCGAAATCGTCAACAATTATTCCAAAATCAGCTTCAATTTCGGTCCCACTTTGTTGTCCTGGCTGGAAAAGAAGGTTCCGGACGTGTATCAGGCCGTACTGCAGGCCGACCGCCTGAGCCAGGAGAAGTTCTCCGGCCACGGCTCGGCCCTGGCCCAAGTGTACAATCACATGATCATGCCCCTGGCCAACCGGCGAGACAAGGAGACCCAGGTTATCTGGGGCATCCGGGATTTCGAACACCGGTTCGAGCGCCGTCCCGAGGGCCTGTGGCTTTCCGAGACCGCGGTGGATTTGGAGACCCTGGAGGTCCTGGCCGAGCAGGGCATCCGCTTCACCATTCTGGCCGCCAACCAGGCCCAACACACGCGCAAAATCGGCGATAAAAAATGGAAGAACGTGGGCGGAAGCAAGGTGGATCCCCGGCGGCCCTACCAATGCGCGCTGCCCTCCGGGAAAAGTCTGGTAATTTTCTTCTACGACAGTCCCGTGGCCCATGAAGTGGCCTTTGGGCCCCTGCTGCGGGACGGCGAGAAGTTTGCCGAGCGGCTGCTGGGACTGTTTAACGAGCACGGCGGCGCGGAGGCCGAACTGGTCCACATCGCCACGGACGGCGAAACCTACGGCCACCATCACCGCTACGGCGACATGGCCCTGGCCTATTGCCTGAATTACATCGAATCTCGGGCCCAGGCGCGCATTACGGTGTACGGCGAATACCTGGACCTCCATTCGCCCACGCACGAAGTGGAGATCTTCGAGAACACGTCCTGGAGCTGCTTTCACGGCCTCGAACGCTGGCGCGGCAATTGCGGCTGCAACTCCGGACTCAACCCGGGCTTTTCCCAGGCCTGGCGCGGGCCCTTGCGCGCGGCCCTGGACGAGCTGCGCGACGACATGCTGCCCATTTTCGAGAACAGCCTGAAGTCCCTGATCAAGGACCCCTGGCAGGCGCGCAACGAATATATCGACGTGATTCTGGACCGCGCCGAGCCCCGGGTGGAGGAATTCCTCCAGCGCCAGGCCGGCCAGTCCCTCTCGCATCCGGACAAGGTCAAGACGCTCAAATTGCTGGAGATGCAGCGGCACGCCATGCTGATGTTCACCAGTTGCGGCTGGTTTTTCGACGAGATTTCCGGCATCGAGACCCTGCAAGTTTTACAATACGCGGCCCGCGCCATGCAACTGGCCCGGGAAGTGGCCGGCGCAGATCTACAGAAATATTTCCTGGGCCATTTGCAGGAGGCCGCCAGCAACCGCCCCCAATTAGGCAACGGCGAGCGGGTTTGGAACAAGTTCGTCGAGCCGATAATCACCGATCTGTTCAAGGTCAGCGCTCACTACGCCGTGTCCCTGATCTTTGACCACCAGGGGCAGGACGGGGAAAAAGTGTATTGCTATTCCGCCGACTGGGAAACGCATGATTATGAAGACCAGGGCGAGCAGAAGCTGATTACCGGCCGCATGCGGGTCCGGTCCGACGTTACCTGGGAGACCAACCGGGTGGTGTTCGCCATCCTGCACATCGGCGCCCATAACCTGCTGGCCGCGATCGGGGACGATCAGGACGACGAACGCTTCGCAACGATTCGCGGTGAACTCACGCGCGCTTTTCAGGCCGGCGAGATCCCGGAAGTCATCCGCCTGCTGGACCAACATTTCGGCCAGCACAATTATTCCCTCTGGCATCTCTTCAAGGACGAACAGCGGCGCATACTCAATATGATCATGCAAACCGCCCTCTCCGAGGCCGAGACCTACTTTCGCCACATTTACGAGCACCATTACCCCATCATTCAGCTTATGAACAAGATGAACCTGTCCCTGCCCAAGATCCTCTCCACCACGATCGAATTCGTGCTCAACACCGACATCGCCAAGCTGCTGGCCGCTGACCCGGTGGACACCAACGAACTGCGGAAACGGGTGGAGGAAATGCAGCGTTGGGACTTCAAACGGGACAAGCAGACCCTGGAGTTCATGGCCTCCCAGGCCATTACCCGCATGATGGCCAAACTGGCCCAGGATCCCCGGAACCAGGACCTGCTGGTCGTGGTCGAGGAGACCCTGACCATTCTGCGCGTCCTGGAACTGGATCTGAACACCTGGGAAGCGCAGAATTTTTACCACGCCATCCAGTCCGGGTACCTCGTTGACCAGCAGGCGCAGGCGCGGGATCAGGACCAAAGCGCAATCCGCTGGGTGGACTTGTTCGGGCGCCTGGGGCTGGCCCTGGGTCTGGATAACCGGGAAGATCAGGACCATTCGTAGACCAATTCTCTCCCCAAGCGAAACAGGATGGAAAGGAAAGTGAAATGAACGGATTCATGTGGACCCTGTTGCTGCTGTATCTGCTGGTCGCGGCCGTGGAGTACGGCCTGCAGGCCTTGAATATCCGGCATTTGCGGGAAAAGGGCGGCCAGGTCCCGGAGGAGTTTCGCGGGGAAGTGGACCAGGCGCAGTTGACGCGCAGCCGGGATTACACGCTCGCCAAGAACCGGCTGAGTCTAATCTCTTCCTTGTTTGGGCATGCGCTAGTGCTGGTTTTTATTTTCGGCGGTCTCCTGGACTGGTACAACACCTGGGTGGCGTCTTGGCAGCTGCCATTCGTGCTCTCCGGCCTGGTTTTCTTCCTCCTGCTGGTGTACGCCCAGACCCTGACGCAGCTCCCGTTTTCCTGGTATCGCCAATTCCGCCTCGAGGCCCGCTTCGGCTTCAATACCCAGACTTGGCGGCTGTGGCTGCTGGATATCATAAAATCCCTGTTCCTGTCCACCCTGCTGCTGGGCGTGCTGCTCGGCCTGGGATTATGGCTGATAAAAGTCCAGCCTGCGATTTGGTGGCTGTGGATCTGGATCTTTTTCCTGGTCTATAGCCTGTTTGTCATGTACATCTCGCCCTACGTGCTGGAGCCCTTGTTCAACAAATTCACGCCCCTCGAGCAGGAAGGTTTGACCGAACGAATCACCGAGGTCATGAAAAAAGCGGGCATCATGGTGAAGCGCGTCTTCACCATGGACGCCTCTCGCCGCAGCCGCCACACCAACGCGTATTTCACGGGCCTCGGCCGGGTGAAACGAATTGTGCTGTATGACACCCTGCTGCAAAAAATGTCGGAATCCGAGATCGTCGCGGTGCTGGCCCATGAGATCGGGCATTGGAAAAAAAAGCACGTGCTGAAGCGCCTAGTCGTCACGGAGCTGTTCTCCCTGGTCCTGATTTACACGGCCTTCCGGATTTTGCAATCCGACTGGCTGGTTGCGGCGTTTCAGGTCCAGACCGCCACCTGGCTGGTTAAACTGGCGCTCTTCGGCTTCCTGGCCTCGATTGCCCTGTTTCCCGTGGGCCCGCTCAGCGCCCTGTGGTCTCGCCGGCACGAGCGGGAAGCGGACAAATTCGCGGCTGAGTTGACCCGGGATCCCGGGAGCCTGGGCCAGGCCCTGGTCAAACTCGCCAAGGATAATTTATCCAACCTACATCCACATCCATGGTACGCGGCTTTCTATTACTCCCATCCTCCGATCCGCGAACGCCTGAAAACGCTTCAAAAACCTGCTGATTCAGCTTGATGCCATCCTGTAATAAAACCCGGAAAAACCGGCAAATGGCCGGCGATCATTGTAGAGACGCACGGCCGTGCGTCTCTACATATAAATTAATTAAGGATTTACGGGATTGAAAAGTAAAGTGAAAAGCGATACAATAACAACCCTATTTTGTTTTTATGGATATTTTAGATAAAAACGGCAGGCGAAAAGTCCAAGGAGGGGTGGCTGTTTGAATCCCTGGCGAATTACCATTGAAAAATTTGACTTAGACCGGGAAAGCTTGTATGAGGCCCTGTTTACCCTGGGAAACGGATATTTCGGCGTCCGCGGCGCCATGCCGGAATACAGTGGCTCCAAGGCCTACTATCCCGGTACCTATATCGCCGGGGTATATAACAAGCTGGAAACGCCGATCGCCGGACGCCTGGTGGTCAACGAAGATTTCATCAATTGCCCCAATTGGCTGTTTTTGAACTACCGTCTGGAAGGCGGGCGCTGGTTTGACCTGCAGCGCGTGAAAATCCTGGCTTCGCGGCGCGAGCTGAACCTGCGGCGGGGCCTGATGAGCACCCTGCTGCGTTGGCAGGACGACCAGGGCCGCATCACGGAAATCACGAGCAGCCGGATCGTCAGCATGTCCGACCCCCACTACGGGGCCCAGCGCTACGTGGTGCGCCCCAAGAATTACTCCGCCCAGATCACTTTCCGCAGCGGCATTGACGGCTCGGTCATCAACGACGGCGTGGAGCGCTACCGCCAGCTGAATTCCAAGCACCTGGAGCCCCTGGACCACGGCAATTTCGGCCAGGACGGCATCTTCCTGCATATGCAAACCAACCAGTCCAAGATCCAGATTACCGAGGCCTTGCGCACGCGCGTGTTTCAGGGCGCCGAGGAAATAGAACTTCCCCGGCGGACCATCATCCAGGGCCGGGAGCGGGTCTTTCAGGAATTCACCTTCCGGGCCAGGCAGGGTGAGGAATACACCATCGAGAAAATGGTCAGCATCTACACCTCGCGCGACCAGGGCGTCACGGACACCATCCAGGCCGCGCAGGAAGCCCTGAACATGTTCGAACGGTATCACGACCTGTTCGTGCCGCATGCCGCCAAGTGGCGCGCTTTGTGGAAACGCTGGGACATCGAGGTGGAGGGGGACCCCTTCATCCAACGCCTGCTCCGGTTTCACATCTTTCACCTGCTTCAGACCGCCTCTTCTTACAATGACGACAACGATGCGGGCCTGCCGGCCCGGGGCTTGCACGGCGAGGCCTACCGCGGGCACGTTTTTTGGGATGAACTTTTCGTGTTGCCGTTCTACTCCATGCACGCCAAGGAAATAGGCCGCGCCCTGCTCATGTACCGCTACCGCCGCCTTAACCCGGCCCGGGAATACGCCCGCCAGCACGGGTACGAGGGGGCCATGTTTCCCTGGCAGAGCGGCAGCAGCGGGTACGAGGAAACCCAGACCATGCACCTGAACCCCCTGTCCAAGGAATGGGGGGAGGATTACAGCTGCCTGCAGCGCCACGTCTCCTTTGCCATTGCCTACAACGTGCTGAACTACTACCGCATCACCCTGGACGAAGATTTCATGGACCGGTACGGACTGGAGATTTTCCTGGAAATCGCGCGCTTCTGGGCCAGCATCTCGCACCTCAACCCCAGACGGGGGCGGTTCGAGATTCATGGGGTTATGGGGCCCGATGAATTTCACGAAAAGCTGCCCGGAGCGCCAAAGGGCGGCTTGCCCAACAATACGTACACCAACGTCATGGCGGTATGGGTGCTGACCAAGGCCCTGGAACTGCTGAAAGCCATGGACGAGGAGGAGAGCACGGCCCTGCGGGCCAAGCTCAACCTGACCGGCGATGAATTGGCCCATTGGGAGGACATTACCCGGAAAATGTTCGTGCCCATGGAGCCGGACGGACTGCTGCACCAGTTCGAGGGCTACCTCGACCTGAAGGAACTGGACTGGGAAGAGTACCGCTACAAATACGACGACATCCATCGCCTGGACCGGATCTTGAAATCCGAGGGCTACTCTCCGGACGCTTACCAGGTATCCAAGCAGGCCGATGTGCTCATGCTCTTTTACCTGCTGAACGTTGGGGAGATCCAGCGGCTGTTTAAAAAACTGGGATACGAGTTCAAAGCGGAGTATCTCAAGCGAAACTACGATTATTATCTTCAGCGTACGTCCCACGGGTCGACGCTGAGTTATGTGGTTCAGAGCTATGTCGCGCACCTGATCGGGCACGACCAGGAAGCGCTGGATTGCTTCATGACCACGCTGCGTTCCGATGTCTACGATATCCAGGGCGGAACCACGGCCGAGGGCATACACGTGGGGGCCATGGGCGGCTCGCTCGATCTGTTTTACCGAATTTTCGCCGGCCTGGAAATCCTGGAGGACCGGATCGCATTCGATCCCCGGCTGCCGGAACGGATCAGCAAGGTCAGGTTCCAGATTTTGTACAACCACCGCTGGCTGCGCGTGGAGATCACGCAAAAGCAGATCACGCTGCTGGTGGAAAAGCGGCGGGCGCGCAGTCTAAAGCCGCCCTCCGTGGTTCCGGTCATGGTCCGGGACCAAGTGTACATGCTGACCGCCGGCAAGAGCCAGGTAGTGCCCCTGGACCAGGCCGGCCAGCCTGCCGCCGGGAAGCCATCATCGCAGACGACCCGTCCCGCGTAAAACCGGGCGTATTGACACCGCAAGGAGGAATACGTGACCACAGACAACGCCAAAGTGGTCGTGGAACCGCTGGACAAGCCGTCCCTGACCGAATTTACAGGCCTCTTGAAACGCCTGTTCGAAGAACAGAACATCGAGCCGGAATTCCACCGTTACGACCAGGACGTGACCTCGCCCCTCTCGGTCTACCTGCCGCCCCGGGGCGGCGTGTGGTTCCTTAGGCCCGAAGCCGGGAAGCCGGCCAGTGGCCTGGCCGCGGTGCGGGAACTGGCCAACCGCACCTGTGAGCTCAAGCGGTTTTACGTAATTCCCGAGGAACGCGGCCGGGGCTACGGCCAGATTCTGCTCAACCAGGCCATGAATTTCGCCCGCCAATCCGATTACCTGGAGATCCTGCTCTCGATCCGGCCGGACCAGAAAAGCGCGCTAAGGTTGTGCGAACGCAACGGCCTCCGGCCCTGCGCCCGCTACCACCCCGACCGCCGCGCCGGCATCTTTTACTCCTACATGTTTTCCCGCGAAGTGAAATAAAAAAAGGAAGATCACGAAGAGCACGAATTTAAAAAAGAGGATCACGAAGAGCACGAAGAAATAAAGAAGAGCACTAAGATAAGATTAAAAGGGCGGGGGTTAAAAGCAAAGATACAAACTTTGATTTTAACTTTACCCAATTATTTTTTCTTTTCTTCGTGTCCTTGGTTATTTTTTCGTGCTCTTCGTGATCTTCTTTTGATTTTGTGTCCTTTGTGATCATCTTTTTATTAAAGCCAGGGGCGCAGGATCGGAAATATTAACAAAATAGTATTTTAGGTTTACTCAATTACAAAAATGTGGTATAAACCTCCGAGTGGGCCGAAACCGCCCCAACCGGAGTGGAAATCGAACGGGACTTCCGTTGGTCGCCCCAACCGGAAAGATTATGGAATATGGGATTCCCGTTGGTCGCCTCGCGCAAGGCAAATCCACCCGGAAACCAGAGGATTACAGATGACCAAAATTCAGCCAGCCGACCAGATTGAGATTTTACAACGCACGTCGCAGATCATCGCGGAAACCGGCGATATCCGCGAAATGCTGGGAGACATTCTCAAGCTGCTGTATGAAAAATTGAAACTGAACCGGAGCACCATCACGGTCCTGGACGAGAAAACCGGAATGATTTCGATTTCCCAGGCCCACGGGCTCAGCAAAAAGGCCAAGGAGCAGGGCCAGTACCGGGTGGGCGAGGGAATCACCGGGCGCGTGGTGCAGACCGGGCGGGCCGTGGTGATCCCGGATATCCGCAAGGATTCCCGGTTTCTGGACAAGACCGGCGCCCGCGCCGGGTTGGGAGACCGCAAAGTCGCGTTCATCTGCGTCCCCATTAAAGTGGAGGGCAAGAGCATCGGGGCCCTGAGCGCGGACAAGGAAAACGTCAACCAGCGCGAGCTGAAGGAGGAACTGGACATCCTGAACATCATGGTGCCCATGATCGCCCAGGCCATCAAGCTAAACCGGCGCGTGGAGCGGGACCGCCGGAATCTGCAGGCGGAAAATATTCGGCTCAAGGCAGACCTCAAGGAAAAATTCGAGGTAGAGAACATGGTGGGGCGCTCCAATGCCATGCACGAGGTCTACGCCATGATCGAACAGGTGGCCGAGAGCACGGCCACGGTCATGATCCGGGGCGAGAGCGGCACGGGCAAGGAGCTGGTGGCCCACGCCATCCATTATAACAGTTCGCGCGCGCAGAAGCCCTTCGTCAAGGTCAACTGCAACGCGTTCCCGGAGAGTTTGCTGGAGAGCGAGTTGTTCGGCCACGAGAAGGGCGCTTTCACCGGCGCGGTGGAAAGGAAGGTCGGCCGTTTCGAGTGGGCGCAGGGCGGCACGCTCTTCCTGGACGAGATCGGGGATTTCCCCATGAGCCTGCAAATCAAGCTGCTGCGGGTTCTGCAGGCCAGGGAATTCGAACGGCTGGGCGGGCGGGAAACCATTAAGGCCAACGTTCGGATCATTGTGGCGACCAACAAGAACATCGAGGACGCGATCGCCCAAAAGCTGTTCCGGGAGGATCTGTATTACCGTATCAACGTGTTTCCCATTTACTTGCCCCTGCTGCGGGAGCGCAAGGATGATATCATGCAGTTGGCCGATCATTTCCTGGAAAAGTTCAGCCAGGAGAACGGCAAGGCGATCAGCCGGATCTCCACGCCGGCCATTGAAATGCTGACCAGTTATCACTGGCCAGGCAATGTCCGGGAACTGGAAAATTGCCTGGAACGTGCGGTGCTCCTGTGCAACGAGGGCGTGATCCGCTCCGAGCACCTGCCCCCGTCCCTGCAAATGGTGGATTTTGACCAGCGCCCGCAATCCGGCACGTTCCAGGATATCATCTACGCCAAGGAAAAAGAGCTCCTGGTCGATGCCCTGAAAAAAAGCCGCGGACACCAGAAAAACGCCGCGCTTTTCCTGGGGCTCTCCGAGCGCATTTTCAACTACAAGACCCTGAAGTACCGCATTGCCCCGCGGGCCTATAAAATCGCACAATAATTACATAATTGTAAAAACAATGTTTTTGAGCATACAAAAATGTAGTTTATAAACCTATCCCCACCCGTGGGCCAATTGCCCCTGCCGGGAAAAGACTTGGAATGAAGCTTTTTATGCTAAACGCTCTCTGAAGTTTCTTTTGGCATAGAAGTTGCACTATTTATAAGCGGGTACGTTTATTCACCCTGTACTTCCGGGGCGAAGTAAGGGAAAATGCTCGCCAAGCATGCAGCCGGAGAACAAATCTATTGGGGGTCCGCGATGAGTGAGTTAAAAACACCAAAAGACGTATTAAGCCTGATCGAGAGGGAAAAGGTCAAATTCGTGGACCTGCGGTTCATGGATTTTCCCGGGCTGTGGCAGCACTGCACGTATCCGATCAGCGAGATCGACGAAGAAGCTTTTGAAAAGGGGCTGGGTTTTGACGGCTCCAGCATCCGGGGCTGGCAGGTGATCAACGAGTCGGACATGCTGCTCAAGCCCGTGCCACCTACGGCTTTCATCGACCCGTTCATGGCGGCCAAGACGCTGGTCATCATCTGCAACATCTGCGACCCGATCACGGGCGAGGATTACACCCGCGACCCGCGGCATGTGGCCCAAAAAGTGGTCAACTACGTGAAGACCCTGGGCATCGCGGACACCATCTTTTTCGGTCCCGAGGCCGAGTTCTTCATCTTTGACGACATCCGCTTCGACCAAAACGCGCACGAGGGGTATTACCATATCGACTCCATCGAGGGCCGCTGGAACACGGGCCGCTGCGAGAATCCCAACCTGGGGTACAAGCCCCGGCACAAGGAAGGGTATTTCCCGGTGCCGCCCACGGACAGCCAGCAGAACCTGCGCAGCGAGATGGTGTTGAACATGGAAAAAATCGGGATCCAAGTGGAGGCCCATCACCATGAAGTGGCCACCGGCGGGCAAGCGGAGATCGACATGCGTTTTTCGCCCCTGGTGGAAATGGCGGACAAACTGCTGAAGTACAAGTACATCGTGAAAAACACCGCCCTGCAAGCCGGGAAGACCGTGACCTTTATGCCCAAGCCCATGTACGGCGATAACGGCAGCGGCATGCACGTGCACATGTCCATGTGGAAGGACGGCAAGAACCTGTTCGCCGGCGACGGGTACGGCGGCATGTCGGAGATGGCCATGTACGCCATCGGCGGCATCCTGAAGCACGCGCCGGCCATCCTGGCGTTTTCCAATCCCACCACCAACAGCTACAAGCGCCTGGTGCCGGGATACGAAGCGCCGGTGAACCTGGCCTACTCGCGCCGCAACCGCAGCGCCGCGATCCGCATCCCCATGTACTCCACCTCGCCCAAGGCCAAGCGCTTCGAGTTTCGTTGCCCGGACCCGAGCTGCAATCCCTACCTGGCGTTCGCGGCCATGACCATGGCGGCCGTGGACGGGATACAGAACAAGATCAAGCCCGGTGAGCCGCTGGACAAGAACATCTACGACCTGCCGCCCGAGGAGGCGGCCAAGGTGCCCAAGACGCCCGTCTCCCTGCGCGACGCGCTGGGCGCCCTGAGCAAGGACCAGGCCTTCCTGCTCAAAGGCGACGTGTTCACACAGGACGTGGTGGACACCTGGGTGGATTATAAGCTGACGAACGAGGTCGAGGCGCTGGACCTGCGTCCCCACCCCTGGGAGTTTGCGCTTTACTACGACATTTAATTCAGGCCCGAGCAAGCATAGGCCCTATAGGTCTTATAAGACCTGTAGGGCCTATTTTTTTAAAAGCTTTTAGGACCGTTAAAAATGGCCACAGATACACACGGATACACACAGAAAGGGTTAGCAGGTTACTGTAAAAGCTCTGTTCACGGTCCTGGGACGCGTGGATTCGCCCCGGACCGGAAAAATTATCGAAACAGGACTTCCTGTGCGAAAAAGTGGGAAAAGTAGTCTTTTTCGCAAACGCTTTCTCACCCACGTATCCCCGGCTATTCTTCCGCGAAGGTGTAAAAGGGTTTTTCAGCAGCCTGTTATTATCCAGTTTTAGTTTGTTTGCCTGGAGTGGTTAATAAATATATTGATAGATATATTAAAAAGAAAAGAAATCAGTTCGGAACAGAACTTATGAGCATTTCCGATTTCGGAAAGAAATTTAAAATAGATGA
>JAUXBQ010000146.1 GCA_030619365.1 candidate division FCPU426 bacterium
GCCCCGGCCCCGGCCAGTAGCAGCCAGGCGCCCAGGAACAGGCTGGTAGGTTTAAAGACGGTCCACAATCGTAGCAAGCTTCTCCACCTCGGCCAGGTATTTTTCAAAGACCGCGCGCATCCCCGGCCCGTCCAGGGTCAGGGTTTTCACCCGCAATTGAAAGACGGTTTTGAACAATCCGCCGTCCAGTCCAAAATGCAGTGCCAGGGCGGCGGTCACGCTTTCTTTTTTCAGGGGCGGCATGACCTGCTTGATCCTGAGCGCGGCGCGAAAGGCGGGAAAGTTGGCGTTGTGCGCCGAGAGCAGCAAAGCCTGCAAGTCCTTGCCGCCGGTGCCGATTTCCAGAAAACTCTGCCGCAGGCGCAAGAGCCGCCCTTTAATCTCGTGTTCACATTCGTGCCGGAGATTTTTCTGGTTGATCTCCAGGCCCAGGAAGGGGTCCTCGCCCTGAATGAGCCGGTGTTTCTCCTGAATTTCCAGATATTCGATGGGAAACACGTCGGCCGAGGTCCGGATCTGCTCCCGGGTCAGCATCAGCGGGGCGGGCATGCGGACCTTGCCCATGCGCTTGAGGAACTGCCGCATGGTGTCCAGGGCCTGTAAATCCAGGGTTGTCAGCACCACCAGCAGGTTCAGGTCCGAACTGCCTGGCAAATAGTCGTCCCCGGCCGCCGAACCGTAGACCAGCAAGCCAATGAGATTGTCCCCGAAGAGTTGGTTTAATTCCTTCTGCGCCAGTTCAATGCTCTTTTGCAATTCCATTACTCGGCCTCCGCGCCTTTGACTTTCAGATGGCGTTCCACGTGCCGGATCAGGCGGTCCGGTGTACAGGGTTTTACCAGGAAATCGTCCGCCCCGCCTTCGGCCGCCAGCCGCAAGGCTTCCTGGTGCGATAGGGCGGTCAGGAAAATGACCGGGATGCTTTTGGTCTTGGGATTCTCCTTCAAAATTTGGCAGACCTCGTACCCGTTTACCCGGGGCATCATGATGTCCAGGATTATTAAATCCGGGTGCTCCCGTGACACCGCCTGCAGCGCTTCCCAACCGCGCTGAAACGTGGTTACCTGATATCCGTGTCCTTCCAGAATGTCGTGGAACAATTCCACGATGCTGGGATCGTCATCGACCAGGATGATCCGTTTCTTTGCCACCATTATTCCCTCCTTAATCCCAGCACGCCCCCGACACCGATCCGGTAACCGCAGGTAAAGGATTGGGCCGACATCTCCTTGGCATTGGCGCACTGGACGTTCAAGACGCAAATGGTGGTGCCGCCTCCGGCCGCGACCAGCCACCCGGTCTGGTTGTCCACCCGTAAAATACTTCCCGGCGGTGTGTCCGGGGCCACCTGTTTTTTGGAACGCACGGTCTCCGTGATTTTCAATCGTTCGCCCTGGGCTTCGGTAAACGTTCCCGGCCAGGGATTGAATCCCCGCACGCGGTTATGGATCTTCTCGGCCTGCCAGTTCCAATCCAGCCGGCCGTCTTCCCGCGCGAGTCGGGGCGCCCGGGTCACCTGTTGCTCGTCCTGGGGCACACCGGCTTGCAGGCCACGCTCGGCCAATTGCTCCAAGGCCGCAACCAGGGCCGGGCCGCCCAAATGCGAGAGGCGCAGGTACAGTTGGTTGGCGGTTTCATTCTCATTGATCGAAATTTTTTCCTGAACCAAGATGTCTCCGCTGTCCACCTGCTCGGCCATTTTCTGGACCGTTACGCCGGTCTCGGTTTCCCCCCGGGCAATGGCCCATTGAATCGGGGCCGCGCCCCGGTACTTGGGCAGCAAGGAGGCGTGCAGGTTCACGCAGCCCAAGGGCGGAAGCTGCAGCAAATCCGGTTTCAGAATTTGGCCAAAGGCCGCCACCACGATCACCTCGGCGCCCAGGCCTCGCAGTTCCTTTAAAAACGCCGGTTGATTGACGTCCGGAGGCTGCAGCAGCGGAACCTTCAAGTCCAGCGCCGCCTGCTTGACCGAACTGACGGCTTCCTGGTAACCACGCCCCTTGGGCTTGTCCGGGCGCGTGATAACCGCGACCAGGGGAAACCCGGCCTTTGCCAAGTGTTGCAAAGCGGGAACGCCAAAATCCGGCGTTCCCATGAAAATAATCCTGGGTTGAGACATGTTCGAGTCCTGACTATAGCTTGGCCGTATTCCGGTTTGTCAAGGCCGCCTTGGTTTTACGGGCCAGTTCCCGCAGGGGCTTGTTCAGCATGACCCGATGGACAATGTTCATCCGCTCCACGAACACGATTCCGTCCAGGTGATCAAGCTCGTGCTGAAACGCGCGCGCCAACAAGCCCGCGCCCCGAATGCTGACCTGGTTGCCTTCCAAATTCTCGCCCACGATCTCGACTTCCACCGGACGCTCAACGGGTCCAAAAATTTCAGGAAACGACAGGCACCCTTCTTCCTGGGTATCTTTGTTCTTACTGCGATAAGTAATTACCGGATTCAGCAGGGTATGCTGGCTGGTTTTTCCGTCCTGACAGGGAATTTCCACCACGAAAATCCGCTCTGCCACGCCGACCTGGTTGGCTGCCAGCCCAATCCCGTCTTCAGACCGCATGGTCTCCAGCATGTCTTGCGACAATTGGAGAATCCGGTCGTCAATCGTTTTTATTTCCTTGGCCCGGGTCTTTAAAATCGGATGACCCCAGGTGCGTATGGGTAGTATTGCCATTTCATTCACCTTCTTTATATAAGGAAGGTATTATAACCAACTGACCCGGGAGTTTCAAGTAGGGGCATTTAATTAAACACCCCTACTGCGGGCCCTGGGGTTTTTACCCCTTAATTACAAGGGTTTTCCGGACGGTCTGATTTCCGGTAATCTATCGGAAATAACCCTACAGCATATTCAATGGATCGATATCAATGACCACGCGCGTCCGGGGCGCGGGTTTGAAGCCGGCCATGGCCGAGAGTACCTGCTTCCGACTCTGGGGCGTGGGGCTTTTCAGCAGAAGTTGGAAACGACTCTCTTTCGCAATGCGCTCACGCGTGGCGGGAATGGGCCCGAGCAACTGGTCCCGGCTTCCCAAGCCGGCTTGCAACCGTTGGGCCAGCCTCTCGGCGGTCTTCCGGGCGTTGTCCGCTGAAACACTCCGGCAGATGATATTCGCCAGGCGGCAAAACGGCGGATAGCTGAGATCCTGCCGCTGCTTTATTTCCCGATGATAGAAATCCCCGTACTCATGCGTCACGGCCAGTTTCATGATGGGGTGGTCGGCCTGAAAGGTCTGGGCGAGCACCAGCCCCGGCTGACTGCCCCGCCCGGACCGTCCGGCCACCTGCACCAGGAGTTGAAACGTCCGCTCCTCGGCCCGAAAATCCGGCAGGTGCAGGGCCGTGTCCGCGGAAATGACACCCACCAGCGTGACATTCTGGAAATCAAAACCCTTGGCCACCATTTGCGTCCCGATTAAAATATCGGCTTCGCCACGCGCAAAGCGCTGAAACACCTCCTCGGCCAGGCCGCGCTGCTGCGTCGTATCCTGGTCAACGCGGAGCACGCGGGCCCGGGGAAAGGCCCGTTTGAGTTCCTCCTCCACGCGTTGGGTCCCGGCCCCGGCCAGGCGCACGCAGGCGCTCCCGCACTTTGGGCAAGACGGTCGGGGCGGAAAGACCCGGCCGCACTGGTGGCAATGGAGACGGTCGTCCCAGCGATGATAGACCAGGGACAAACTGCAATCCGTGCACAAGAGTACGTGACCGCAGGCCGGGCACATGACCACGGGCGCGAACCCCCGCCGGTTTAAAAACAGAATGCTCTGTTCCCGGGCCTCCAGGCGTCGCTCCACCTCGTCCAGCAGGATCTGGGAAAAGACCGGCTGCCGGGTCGGGCTGATTTCAGTAGCCATGTTCACCAGCCGGATTTCCGGGAGTTGTTTCCCATCCACGCGTTCGGGCAGGGTCAGCAGGCGGTACCGCCCCAACCGGGCGTTGTAATACGTTTCTATGGCCGGGGTGGCTGAACCCATTAGCAGCACGGCCCGGCTGGACCGGGCCCGGACCGCGGCCACGTCCCGGGCGTGGTAACGCGGCGCGTCTTCCTGTTTGTAGGAATTTTCAAACTCCTCGTCCACAACAATCAGACCCAGGTTTGGCAGGGGGGCGAAAACCGCGGAACGCGCGCCGAGCACCACCCGGGTTGCTCCTTGCCGCAGACGGAACCAGGCCCGAAAGCGCTCCTTGCCCGTTAGGCCGGAATGCAATACTTCAACTTGCGGACCAAAGCGGGAGACAATCCGTTCCCGTATTTGGATGGTTAATGCGATTTCCGGGACCAGAAATATTGCGCTCCGTCCCTGGTCCAGGACCCGCTCGATGGCGCGAAGATAAATCTCGGTCTTTCCACTGCCCGTGACGCCATGTAGTAAGAATGGTGAATAGACCGGTTGTTCCAAAGCCTTGCGGATCTCTTTCCAGGCCGCGGTCTGATGGGTGGTCAGGGCCAGAGGCGCAGCCTGGTCCGGAGCCGGCCGCCCGGAAGGAAGATCCGGTCCGATGCTGACAGGTCGTTTCTCGGCCCGCACAAATCCCCGGCGTTGCAATTGCCGCAGGGCCTGGGCCGCGCCGGAGGTCAATTCGTGCAACAAATCATCCCTGCCCAGCGGACCGGATTGCAGGCGTTCCAGCAGAACGCGGGCCAATCCGCGGGGCGGGCTGGCTTCGGGTTGCGGAGAGCTAAGTCCCAACCAAGCTTCGGTTTCCGGCTGATACAGGCCGGGCAGCATGGCCTGCAGCGCCTCTCCCCAGGAACAAAAATAATAGTCCGCCATCCACTTGCCCAGCTTGAGCAGGTCCGGGGTCAAAGCGGGTTCCGGATCAAAGCCACGCAACACGGTTTTTACGCGCCGGACGTTCCCGGGCGCCTGGCTGAAAACGTCCACCACCACGCCGGTCACAACCCGGTTTCCCAGGGGAACGGCAACCCGCGAGCCCGGCGCGATTTGGAGTTCAGGGGGGACGCGGTAGGTCAGGGGTTTTAATCCTGGCACGGGCAGCGCAACGTCTGCAAACATGAGGGCTCCTAAACGTTGGGGATTAAATGAAAATATTATAGTATCACTGCATAGCTGAGGTGGTAGCTAAAAAGTCCGTTTCCCGTTTCCCGCCTAAGCGGTGGGCGGCAGGGGCCTAAGGTTCGGTTTTCTCCAGCAGGTTAACTTTTCAGCGGTAGCGAAATTGCCTTCGCCCAACCAGGCGTGGGGCTGGTTCAAACCGGACCTTAGGCCCCTGCTCCACACACCGTTTAATTCAAGGCGGGGAGCATCGTTTTTTTTCAATCCCACACCCTGGATGGGCGAAGGCAAGCAATCCCAGAATTGCCAAGCAAGCTGTTTGAAAAAAAACGATGCTCCCCGCCTTGATAAAACAATAGCTGTATTGACTAACATGGGAGGGACGAGAATTAAAAAAGGACAGGGGAAATTCCACAAAGGATCCCCTGCCCGGTGGCGACTTATAAATGTTTAGAAAAGGTTTTTCAGCATGTCCTGTACTTCTGGCGGTGGCGCGTCTTCGCCCGTAGGCAGGGGCGGCATTTTTGGGCGTCCCGAGCCCCTGGGCATGTCCATCTCTTCCGGCTCTTCAATTTTCGTTCCGGCCGGCAGCTTGAAGCGCGAGGCTGGAATTTTCTTGTCCAGCACCAGGTCCTTAATCACGGTTTCGGTCTCGGACGCCGGTAATTCCACGGTGGAAAAGCCCGTATTCATTTTTTGTTTCGGGGTTTTAACCATGCTTTTCAAGGGGAAATTTTTCTTGTTCCAAACCCACTCCTTGACATCGCTGGTGATAGTGCCGCCCATCATTTTGAGTGTGCTCTTATAGGTGTAGATGGTGCAGGGTTTGCCATCCACCTTGCCCTTGCCGACTTTTTTCGCTTTTTTCCGCTGACGGGCGGATTCGGCCACCAGATCGCTGCTTAAAATTCCTGAATACATTTCCTGCATCCGGGGGGTAAGTTTCAACGCCTTCTTGTCGTCTGGCATATACATGTACTTCACTTTACCCGTATCGATGAACACCATCTTTTCCCCGTTCTCGGGATTCTTGGTTTCGAGGCGGTACTGGTCCCCGGAAATCTGAATCTTGACTTCTGATTTGGTCACCTTGCCCCGGGAATCCTTCTGGGTGGATAACGCAGTCCAGCTCGCGGTTTTAAAGCTAAACCCGCTCTCGCGCATGTTTTGGACCAGGCTTTTGGAGTCGGATTTCGCGGCCCACCCGGTTTGTCCCACGCCGCTCAAGAGTCCCAGACCCAGTAACAGTGCAAATAGTCGTTTCAGACTCATCCTCTCCTTCTTCCAGCGCCCCTCAGGGCAGCACGATGTTAATCGTCGAAGTATAGGTCCCTGTGTTGCAACTGTACGTGACCGTGATCATGATCGTGTCGCCGGACTGGTACACAAACGACGGCCAGGCGATGATCAGCGTGTTGGTGAAAATCTGCGCGATGCGGGAATAAATCGTGGAAAGCTCTGATGATGAAGGTGTTAAATAATATTGTCCATTGGTCTGAGTTGCTATTTGCTGCAAATCGCGCTCAGCTTGCGAACCAGCCGAAAGACCTAAACCTATGGTATATACCGGCACTCCTGTACTTCTAATATCAGTAATCAATCGAGCAAGTGCGTTGGGATCCGTATAGGTATCATATCGATCACTATCATTTTCTCCACCATCAGTAAACGCTACTACGGCTTTCTGTCCACTCTCTTGCGCAGTATGCGTTACTCCCAAATAGATTGAATCGAATAAAGCAGTAGACCCGCCAGCATTGCTGAGGCTATTTATCGCTGTAATTAAGGCATTCTTATTCGAAGTATAGGCTTGTTCGATATAAATTCGATTGACAGAACCAAA
>JAUXBQ010000044.1 GCA_030619365.1 candidate division FCPU426 bacterium
GAACAACCAGACCGTTTTGATGCGCGGCGTGAATGACGATCCCAAAGTGTTGGCCGAGCTCATGCGCCGGTGCGTCAGCCACGGCATCAATCCCTATTACGTGTTTCAGTGCCGGCCGGTCAAACGGGTAAAAAAACACTTCCAGCTTCCGCTGTCCGAGGGACTGGAGATCGTCGAACAGGCCAAAGTCGCGTTGGATGGTCACGCCAAGCGGTTTAAATACATCATGTCTCACCTGACCGGAAAAGTGGAGATCGTGGGACGGATTGGCGACGAAATCTATCTCAAATATCACCAGGCCAAGGACGCCGTGAACGTGGGAAGGTTTTTCAAACGCAGGCTGACGCCCAATGCGGGTTGGCTTGACGAATTGGAAATTTAAACCGCCAAAGGCCAGATTGCTAAACTCCCGGATCTCCCCCCTGATTGGTTCTTCCCAAGCTTACTCGCAGCCGCGGATACTTAAAAAAGATGCGATAAAAAGGTATTTACAACACCACGCGCTGGCCGCGCCCGAGTCAGCCAGCCTGCCCGAACCCTCCTTGCGCTTAAAACTGATTATGGTAATCCCGAGCCTGGCGGAGCGGAACAGCCTGGGCACGGTGCTGAGGTCCCTGGCCCGGGGCAGTGAACGCCTGGCCGAGGCCGAAGTAATCGTGGTTGTCAACAACACCGAGCGCCCGGATCCCGGCGTGCTGGAAAACAACCAGGGTACGCTCGCGGATCTACGAGCGGAAAAGTCCGCACCCTTGCGGGTCCTGGGACTGGACCGGGCTACGCCCGGGAAATGGTTTTCACGCGAAACGGCCGGCGTGGGCCTGGCCCGCCGCGTGGGCATGGACCTGGCGCTGGACCGTCTCGCCCAAACCGGCCAGGCTCACCGGGCCGCCATCGCCTGTCTGGACGCTGATTCGCCCGTGGCGCCCGGATACATTGACAACGTGCTGGCCTTTTTTGACCAGGATGATCCGCCCTTGGGCGCGCTCAGCGCCTACGCGCACCCGGTGCCCGCGGACCCGGCCCTGGCCGAGGCGTCTGTGGCCTACGAGCTATGGTTGCGGTATTTCGAAACCGGGTTGCTGCTGGCCGGATCGCTTTTCGCTTATCCCACTATCGGATCCTGCATCGTGGCTTCTCCCCTGGGCTACGCCCTGGCGGACGGCATGCCGCCCCGCCAGGCGGGAGAGGACTTTCATTTTCTCCAGCGCCTGATCAAAGTGAGCGCGCCCCGGCCGCTGGCCAGGATGAACACGACGCGGGTTTTTCCGACTGCCCGGGTTTCGGACCGGGTGCTGTTCGGCACCGGGCAGGGCATGCAGCGCTGCCTTTCCGAGGGATTGGATTGTTACCAGCAGGTTGAGCCGCCCGAGCCTTTTCTGGAGATCCGGCAATTTTTTTCGGACCTGCCGGAGGGATTTCGCGGCTTGGCGGCGGTCCGGGAGAAAACCCCGCCGCGCCTGGGCGCGTTTTTGGAAGCGGAACGGGCCTGGCCGCTACTGGAAAAAATCCGGCAAAATCACAGCACAGTGCCGCGTTTTCTCCAGGCCGTGCAGCAATGGTTTGACGGATTGCGGATCGTCCGCTACGTGAATCAGTATGCCCGCGAAAACGGCCGGGTGTGGATATTTGACGCGTTGCTCAAAGTATTCGGCGAATTGCAGCAGACGGACCGCCTGGCGGATTTGACTTATCCGCAGCCGGGGCCAATGGATATGGAATTGTGCCGAAAGTGGCTGGGGAGGATGCGAGAGATGTAGGGGGGAACCGAGGGTGGGGCTGTTTTTTTCAAGAGGAGTTGCTCCCGTGCTTCCCGTGAGGAGTTTGCCATCACGGTCACGAAACGATCAACCAAAAGGATAAAGCATGAGTTTCATCACCTTACTCGTCATTGCCATCGGATTGGGCATGGACGCGTTTGCGGTCTCGGTGGCCGCGGGGGTCAAGCTGTGCCGCGTGTCCCCGGCTCAGATGCTGCGCATGGCGCTGGCTTTTGGTTTCTTCCAGTTCAGCATGCCGGTTTTTGGCTGGCTGGCGGGCCGGACTGTGGTGACAGCGCTGCAGGCCATTGACCATTGGGTGGCCTTCGGACTGCTGGCCGTAGTGGGCGGGCACATGATTTGGGGCGGATTGAATCCAAAACAAAAGGGGCGATGGGACAGAGACCCCACCCGGGGTTGGCTGCTGTTCACCCTGGCCGTGGCCACCAGCATTGACGCCCTGGCCGTGGGACTCGGTTTTTCAGTGCTGCAAGTCTCCATTTGGCTGCCCGCGCTCATTATCGGGCTAATAGCCGCGGCCATGACCGTACTGGGCTTGCAGATCGGATGCCGGGTGGGCCTGGTTTTCGGCGAGCGAATGGAGATCCTGGGCGGTTTAATTCTGATCATCATTGGATTGAATATTTTAATGCAGCATCTCGTGTAAATCCTTCCGGCGATTCACAAAAAAATAAAATCCAGCTTGAATTCAGGACGTTTTTCTGAAATATTTAATAAGAGATAGACTGCATTAAAAAAGAGTAACCTCTCGTTATTTAAATCAGCGGTCTGGCCGGACGATTTCTTGCCGCGGACCTGTTAAACCCGGCCCGCCAAGACTGGCGATTTTTCATTGAACTTAAATCCGGCTTCAGCCAGGCCGGCCGGGGTCAAAAATAAGGAAAGAGATTTCGCGGGCCCTGAATGATCACATTCAACCCGGGAAAGCGGAGGCAGGCATGAAAAAGACCACGATACTTGTTATGGCCCTAATGATCTTGGGAATCGGGCTTGCGCCTGCCACACGACTGGAAGCCAAATCATCCCGGCCAGCGAAGAAAACCGTGGCTGAATTGCGCGAGGCACTGCGTGAGACGCCGGACAAAGCCGCGGCGCATTATGCGCTGGGCAGGGCTCTGGCCAAGGAAGGGAAGTTCAACGAGGCGATCGGTCCCCTGAAACGAGCCGCGGAACTGGACCCGGAATTCTCCAGGGCTCACTACACCCTGGGCGTGGCGCATTTTGTGCTCAAACATTATTCCCGGGCCGCGGACTCTTTTGAAAAAGCCACGGAGAAAAACAAAAGGTACGCCAAGGCCTATCTTGGCTTGGGCACGGTCCGGGTTTTGCAGAAAAAGTACGGCGAAGCCGTGGTTGTCTTGAAGAAATCCATCCGTTACAAAAAAAAATATCCTGATGCGCACTATCAGCTGGGCCTGGCCTATTTCTACCAGGGCCAGTATGACCGGGCGGTTTCCGCCTTTCGCAATGCCATTGCCCAGGGCAAGCGGGACGCGGAGGTCAATTATCATATGGGGATCGCTTACCGCTTTAAGGGATACCGCAAGAGCGCCACGGCGGCTTTCGAAGCGGCGCTGAAGTACGATTCCCGGAACGTCGATATCTGGGTCGCCCTGGGGAACACGCGCTATGACCGCCAGCAGTACAAGAGCGCCTCACGAGCTTTTGCCAAGGCCGTCGCGCTTGACCCGGACCGGGCGGAAGCCCATTACGGCCTGGGACTGTCTTATTTCAAACGGAAGATGAAAGAAAAGGCGCGGGAGGAACAAGTGCAATTGGAACGCCTCGACGCGTCCCTGGCCGGGGAGTTATTGCAAAAGCTCGGTCCGCCGCCGGAGGTGAAAAAGTAACCGCAGTTCAAGTATAAAGCGGAGAGTTCATGTCGTCCAGTTTGTAGTCCGCCAGAAAATGCTTCAGGATGGTACGGTCCTTGGGTTCCAGATCGAGAAATTCCACTCCCACCTGATATTTATCCCCGCCCACCGTCTTGAACCAGGCGACCCGGGCCAAAATATTGATCGCAATGCATTCTTCTTCCTTGAGTTGACTTGGGCTCTTGATTTCATCTCGTTTTTCCTCGGGCGGGATGAAAAGGTTGATGGTCAATAATTGGCCTTTTTTCAAGACGTGGCTGCTGCGCATGGCCAGCCCCCGGGCGCCGAAATCATCGGCCAAACTGTGGCTGACCTCCAGGCGGGCGGTTTCGCCTTGGATCAAAATCCGGTACTTCAGCTTTATTTTCAGGGGAATGCGCGGATGTCGCCGCGCCTCCACGATAACTTCGCCTTTGAACCGCCGTTTGAACATAGTCCGCCTCCGCAGGGGTGACTGGTGGAACTGCCACCCCATTGTATGCCGTCACCCGTTCGAATGAAACCAAAAAGTCCGTGCCAGGAAAAATAATTCAATTTCCCCGCTCTGAAGAGCGGACGACCAACGGAAGTCCCGCCCTTCAATTATCTATCCGGGCGGGGCTTTTCAGGGGAGGGCCTATACCATCACCCGCAGGGCTTTGGGCGCGATCTCGATATGCACGGGGATGCGGCCGGCGTATTCGCCGTCGATCTGAACGTGCTGCTTTTGGTCGAACACGGTTATTTTCTTGCATTGCAGGTATTCCACATCAAGGAATTTCTCCAGGGCGCCGAGACGCAAACCCCATAAATACGCCATAAAACTAAAGAAACCCCGTTTTTTAAATAAGCAGACGTCCAAAAGTCCGTCCTGCATATCCGCCTGGGGCAACAGCACCATATTGCCGCCGTAGTATTTCACGTTGCCGACGATCAGGAGGTAGCCGTGCCGGACGGTTTTTTGCCGGTCCACGAAAAAATACACGTGACGGAAGGGATAAAAAAACAAGCTGGCGAACGCGGCCAGCAGGTAGGCCACGCCGCCGATGATCCTTTTCAGTTTCCAGTCCGTTTGCTTGATCACGAAGGCGTCGAAGCCCACGCCGGTCCAGCAAGTGAAATAGCGCTGGTTCACGCGGCCGAGATCGATGCGGATGGTCTTGCCTCGCGCCAGGCGCTCACAGGCGCCCGGCAAATCCGTGGGAATATTCATTTGCAGCCCGAAGATGTTGGCCGTACCGATCGGGATGACCCCCAGGGCGGTCCGGGAGCCGGCCAGGCCGTTCACCACGGCGTTAATCGTGCCGTCGCCGCCCGCCGCGATGACCAGGTCGTAGTTCTCCTGGGCGCAATGGCGGGCCATGGCCGTGGTGGCCGAGGCCGACAGGGTCATGGCCGGCTCAGGCTCCAGGCCGTGACGCTTGAGTTCCTTCAGGATATCCCGCAGGGACTCCTCGGGGTGGGTGATTTTGGACAGCCAGGTTTTTTTATCCGGAAACAGCACGTTCGAGAAAAGCGGCAGGGTCAGTCCCGAACCGGATTGAGGATTGAATATCAGTTTTATTTTTTTGGGGGCAAGCCTGCGCTCCGAATGGGATTTTCGGGTGGTCTTTTTCCGGGGATGGGAACCCATGGCAAACTCCTTGGGATAAATGACTTATATAGTTTATCACTTTCTTTACCGCGAGCAGGCGAAAAAGATTCGAGCCTGAGAATTGGATTTTCACGCTCATCCGGGAGTCAGACCAGAGCTTATGTGTCCGGCAGTCGGTGCGGACGGCGAACCTCGCGGACAAGTTTGACTAGATTAATTTTTAGAACCGTATATAATATAAATTACGGCAATAGGTTTGGCCATAGACCGTATGCTGAGGTGCTGACGCTTGAAACCATCAAACATTTTCCTTGGCTTGTTTTTAGTGATCGGCATCCTGCTGGTCATGTTGGGGCTCCAGATTATTTCTTTCAGTTCAGCCTTTATTCTGATCGCCATCCTGACCATTGTGGCCCTGATTTTAATCGCCATGGCCCTGAACAAGCCCAAGGAAGCCGAGCCTGAAACCCCCAAACCTAAACCTGCCAGACCGGCACCCGCGCCGGCCGCGCCGGAACTTCCCAAGATTCTGCAAAGTAAAACCGTAGAACCTCCGCCCGCGCCTGCCGCGGAAAAGTCCGCCGAAGCCAAGCCGGACCAAGCCGGGGAAGCCGCGGCCAAGGCGATGGCTGAGAAAGAGGCGGCAGAGCGCAAAGCGTCCGAGGAGAAGTCCGCGAAGGAAGCGTCTAAGCAGGAAGCAGCGGCCAAGTCGACGGCTGAGAAAGAAGAGGCTGAGCGGCAGGCAGCAGAGGAAAAGGCTGCGCAAGAGGCAGCGGAAAAAGAGGCGGCCGAACGACGGACAGCCGAGGAAGCGGCGGCCAAGGCTGCGGTGGAGCAAAAAACCGCTGAACAGGAAGCCGCGGCCCGGGAAGCTGCCGAAGAAGCGGCAAGTGAAGAAAAACCCGCGGAACTGGCAGAGCCCCTGGCTGCGGAAAGCCCGGCCAAGACTGCGCAAGTCGGGGAACCAGTTCAGCCGGCACAGTCCGAACCCACTGTACGCGTAAACGTCGGCGCCTCGTCCCCGGCCGCCAAGCCCCGTGCGAAATCCACGCCAGGGGAACAAACGCCCAACCCGATTCATCTGGAACTCTCCGAACGCTTTGCCGTTATCCGGCAGGAATGGTTCGCAACCTGCCTCGAGAAAATCGAATTGAGCAACCAGATCCAAACCGAGGCGAAGCATAAAATCCCCCTGGTCAACCTGGAACTGGGCGGGGCCGCGGAAAGCAGCCTCAAGGTGTTTCAAATGCAGATTGTTTCCGCCTATCTCCAAAAATATCCTTTGGTGCCGGGGCCGGCCGGCCGGGAGTTTCTTGAAAAATTGCAGAATTACGTTTTCTCCGGCAGCGGACCGGGGGATCATGAGGCCCGGGAGCTATGGGAGGCACTGGCCGCCAAATCTGGTGCCAAGACGAATCTGAAGCAACAGTTTGGTCAGCATTCCCGGAGCCTGGCCGTGCACATTACGGGCCGGAAAGACCCGGGGGAGGCCACGGAAGTCGTGTCCAGCACTTATGCCGCTTATCTGGACGTCAATCAATTGGAAATCGCCAAGGCGCTGGGCGACAAGCGGACCGTCACCAAACTGCGTAACAAGCTAAGCGCCATTCGTCCGGATAAACGTCATCGTCCGACCGGAAAAAACCGGTAAAAATGCCATAGGCTGATGCCTGTAGTATTTTTGCCCTTAGATGTTCGCCTTCGGCGATATTTACCCGCTTCATCCATCGGCTGACGCCTGTGGCGTTCGCGTTTGTCGGTAAAGAAAAGAGGGGGTCAAAGCCATGAGCCAGCCCATTATCATGACCCGCCATAATAGCCGGAAAATTCCGGGCGTGACGGTTTTGGCGGTTAAGGGGTCCATTGACTCTGAGACCGCGCCGTTGTTCGAAAAGGAATTAGAATCCCTGCTCTCACAGGGCTCCTATCGCCTGCTGGTCGACCTGGCTGAGGTGGAATACATCAGCTCAGCCGGGGTGGGCGTATTCGTGGGCATGCTCCAGGAATTCCGAGACCATGCTGGCGGCGATATCAAGGCCTGCCGCGTGTCCCGGAAAATTATGAAAGTTTTAGAGTCCATCGGTTTGGACGACATGCTCGACTTTTATGAAGACGAGGCGGCCTTGAAGACTTGGACCGCGGCCGAGGAAATCAAGGAGGCGCTTGATCATTTCACCCTGACCGCCAGCAGCGGGGACATTTATTGCGGCGAAGACTTCACGCTGCGGGTCGAGGCGCGGGACGCCAACCAGGCCGTGCTGCGCGATTATCGGGGCGGCCCGGGGCTCTCGGTTTCCGACGGCATGGTGTTTCCGGTGGAACTTGCCGGATTCGACCAGGGCGCGTGGGAAGGCCCGGTTAAAGTCACCGCGGCCGGCAACCTGGCCCTGACGCTGAAGGACAACGGACACACCGGCACCCTGAAAATCTCGGTGGAGGCGCGCGCGGACAAGGCCGCTTTTCCAATCAAGATCAACTGCAGCACCTGCCAGGCGGAAATTCTGGTCAAGGCGCCGGACCTCTATCGGTGCGAGGAATGCGACGAGACCTTCCGCGTGGATGAATGGGGGCACCGCTTCACGCTGCGCGCGGGCAGCACGGCCAGGCGCCGCAAATCGCGGTACAAAGGCATCGAGATCAAGATCAACGCGGACGTGAATTACCTGGGCATCGTGCGCCAGACCATCAGCGGCATCTGCGAAAAAGAGGGCATGGACGAGGTCACCACCAACAGCGTGGCCCTGGCCATCGAGGAAATCCTCCTGAACATTATCGAGCACGGGAACGATTTTGATCCCTGGCAAATCCTGCGCCTGAAACTGGAATTCCAGAAAAAACAGGCCAAGATCCGGATCCGCGACTACGGCGACCCGTTTGACGTGACCAAGAGCAAGAACGTGTCTGTCCGCTCCAGCATTGCCAAGGGCGCCAAACGCGGCGTGGGCGGACTGCTGGTCAACCAGCTCATGGATCACATTAAATATGAAAGTCTGCCCACGTACAACCAGTTGACCATGATCAAGCGCTACGGTACTGTTGAGGAATAATTTCCGATCTGATTTCCCGAGGACAGCATGGACAACGACCCGCTGTGGTATAAAGACGCCGTTATATACGAATTGCACGTAAAGGCTTTTTTTGACAGCAGCAGCGACGGCATCGGCGATTTTGCGGGGCTCATCCAAAAGCTGGACTATCTCCAGGACCTTGGCATAAATTGCATTTGGCTGTTGCCGTTTTATCCCTCCCCCCTGAAGGACGACGGGTACGACATTTCGGATTTTCGCGGCATTCTTCCCGACTACGGAACCATGAAGGACTTCCGGCGCTTCGTGCGGGAAGCACACCGGCGGAACATCCGGGTCCTGATCGAACTGGTCATGAATCATACCTCAGACCAGCATCCCTGGTTCCAGGACGCCCGCGCCTCGAAAAAATCCAGGAAGCGCAAATTCTACGTCTGGACCGATGATCCCAAGAAAAAATACCAGGACGCCCGCGTCATTTTTCTGGATGCCGAGAAATCGAACTGGGCCTATGATCCCGAATCCAAGCAATACTACTGGCACCGTTTTTACAGCCTGCAGCCGGACCTGAATTATGACAATCCCATTGTCTGCCGGACCATGCTCAATATTCTCTCCTTCTGGCTGAACACGGGCGTGGACGGTTTCCGGCTGGACGCCGTGCCGTATCTTTTTGAGCGGGACGGGACCCGCTGCGAAAACCTTCCCGAGACCCACGCCTATCTGAAGTCCCTGCGCCAGCGCCTGGACAAGCGCTATAAAAACCGCATTCTCCTGGCTGAAGCCAACCAGCGTTCCGAAGACGTACGCCCCTATTTCGGGGACGGCGACGAATGCCACCTGGCGTTTCATTTCCCCCTGATGCCCCGGATTTTTATGGCCCTCCGCCAGGAAAACAACAAACCCATCATTCAGATCATGGAACAAACCCCCGGGATTCCCCCGGATTGCCAATGGGCGCTGTTTTTACGGAATCACGACGAACTGACACTGGAGATGGTCAGCCCCGAAGAACGCGAGTACATGTACCAAGAGTACGCGGAGCATCCCAAGGCCAAGCTGAACCTGGGAATTCGCCACCGGCTGGCCCCCCTGCTGAACAACGGCCGGCGCCAGCTGGAATTGTTGCACAGCATTCTTTTCAGCCTGCCCGGCAGCCCGGTCATTTATTACGGGGATGAGATGGGCATGGGCGACAACGTATACCTGGGGGACCGGAACGGCGTGCGCACACCCATGCAGTGGACGGGCGACCGCAATGCCGGTTTTTCCGCGGCCGACGCGGCGCAGTTGTACGCGCCGGTGATCGTGGATCCGGTCTATGGGTATCAATCCGTCAACGCGGAAGCGCAATCCCGGACCCCCACCTCTTTTTTGAATTGGATGAAACGCTTTATCCGGGCCCGCAAAAAATTCAAGGCCTTTGGCCGGGGAACCCTGAAATTTCTCGAGCCGAAAAACAATAAAATCCTGGCGTACATCAGGCAATATGAAGGGGAAACGCTTTTAATCGTGAATAATTTATCGCGATTCGTGCAGCCCCTGGAACTGGATTTGGCCGGGCATCGCGGCTGGACGCTCGTGGAGGTCGTGGGCGGCGTGCGGTTTCCAGCCGTCGGCGAGCTGCCGTATTTCCTGACCCTGGGTCCGCACGCGTTTTATTGGTTTGTGCTGGAAAAACCCGCGGCCCCGGAACAAAAGAAAATGCCGGTGAAAACGCCGGAAAAAAGCGAGGCCAAAGGGAACCCGGGGCGCGGGTCAAAGACCGGGAAAGCCCAGGCTTCCCGGAATTCAGGAGTCGGCGAAAACACGGAATAAGCCTCAACCTGATCACGGCCTCGTTCAGGATCACAAGTCACCCTGTTTTTTAATTCCCGCGGTTACGTTTTAAAATGCTAAAAACCACTCGTATTTGCCCGGCAGAAGGCATAGAATACGGCTTGGCAGCGGCTGCCCCTGTCTTCACCTCGCCGCCACGTCTCTTTTGGGCGGGCAGTTATGCGGCAATCAGGGAGGGGGGGGTGATTGCAGTGCTGAAAGCATCGGATGTCATGACCAGGGACGTCATCGCCATCAGCCAGGATTCCACGCTCGCGGAAGCCATTCAATGGCTCATTGACAAGAAGATCAGCGGCATGCCGGTCATTGACAAGCAGGGCAAACTCGTGGGCATCATTTCCGAAAAAGACATTCTCAATTTCGCTTTTAGCGGCAATTTAAGAAATACCCAAGTGCGGGAAGCCATGACCCGGGAGATCAAGAGCTTTTCTCCGGACGTGGACGTGGAACAGATCGCGCTCGCCATCAGCCAGCACCACTTTCGTCGTGTGCCGATTTTGGAAGGGGAGAAAATCGTGGGGATTGTTTCCCGGCGGGACATCATCCGGGTGGCCTTGCTGAATCAAAAATAATTAACCGTTTAAGACGGGAATTTATTGATGATTATGCTTATGGATTAGTAATATTCTTACTAAGTACCGTCGCAATCCATTATTTTCTGAAAGTACTTGAAAAACAGGGAAATTATGGTAAACTTAAGTATGTAATTACTTTAGGGAGTATCCTGTGAACTTATTTCGGAAATTTATCTTTATTGCACTGATAAGTTTTCTGGTCTTTCCTGATTCAGCCTCCGCTCTATGGCAAATCACCACGGTCGGGAATGAGAGCGGTAATTTTCGAGCCGTGGCTGTGGGCCAGGGCCGAAACAACACGATCAACGCGGTCTACGGGGGGAATCAAAATTTCTACCCATACGAGTACATTTGGTATGGGGGCGGCTGGAACCGCACGCAACTCCCGGGGAATAATGATCAAGTCTTTGGAATAGCCGTCGGTGACGCCCGGAACAACGGCGAATCGCGCGTGGTGCTCGCCAACAAAGATAACAACATGTACGACCTCTTTTATAACGGCGCAACCTGGACCGAGACCAGCGTCAGCGGGGCCAGCGACGAAATAAACGCCGTAACCATAGGCGAGGGCCGGAATGACGGCGTGTCCCGTGTTTACACGGGTGTTAAAAGCGGGACCATTGATGAATACACATACTCCGGCGGCTGGTCGCGCACCACGATTGCCACCATGAGCAATGATGTCAATGCCGTTGTCGTGGGGCCGGGCCGTAACAGTGACGCGAACAACTATCTTTATGCAGGCGGCGTATCTAATTTCTTGCGGGAATACCAATGGGGTGGAGCGTCCTGGGCCGCCACCGGGATGAACATCGATTGCGGAAACGTCGTGTATTCCATCGCCGTGGGCGCGGCTCGCAATGGGTCCTCCAATGTTTATGTTTACGTCGGCGACCACGACGGTGAAATCTATGAGCGCTACTACGACGGAACCAGCTGGGAAGCGGCAACCATCATCGCCGGCGGATTGGACCGGGTTTTCGGACTGGCCATTGGTGACGGCCGTAATGACGGAATCACACGTCTGTATGCCGCCACGCGGGCTGATCACGTTTACGAATTGACCTGGCTGGGAGCCGCTTGGAGCGCGCCCCTGGATATTGGCAGCCCCTCGGCTCAGGATTTAAGGGCGATCGCGGTGGGACCGGGCCGCAACACCAATTCGGAGAACCAGATTTACGTGGGATCAAATGACACCAAACTCTATGAGTACAAATGGCTCAGTCCCACACCCACCATGACCATCACGGTCGTGGGAACGCCGACTTTCACCCCTACCGCGACCCAGTCCCCTACGACTACCCCTACACCTACACACACCATGACCGCGACCATCAGCCCGACGCCGACCATGACGCCCACGCACACCCAGACCGCGACCATCAGCCCGACGCCGACCATAACGCCCACTTCTACCGTGACACCCACTTCTACCGTGACGCCCACCGTGACGCAGACCTTCACGATTACTCTAACGTCCACGATAACGCCCACGCGCACCCAGACTCCGCTCTGTACGCCCACGCCCACGTTCACGATTACGCTGACGAGCACGATTACCCCGACCTACACGGTCTCGCCGACCAGCACCATTACACAGACCGCGACCATTTCGCCGACTCCGCCGCCCTCGCGCACGGTGACCCCCACGCCCACGATCACGCAGACTTCCACCATTTCGCCCACGCGCCTGCCGTTTACCGACGTGTCCCAGGTCCTGGTTTACCCCAATCCGTACCGTTCGGAGGGCACCGCCCGGCCCAGGGTGACGTTCACCAATCTGCCGCCCCGGGTGAAGATCCGTATTTACGACCTGACCGGAAAATTGATCAAGGTGATCGAAAAGGATAATCCCGGTACCTCGGCGGTGTGGAACCTTAAGAACCGGCGCGGGGTGGCCGTGGCTTCCGGGACCTATATCTACATGGTGGAAGGGCAGGGCGGAGAGAAGCGGGGCAAGGTCGTCCTGTTGCGTTGAAGCAGAGTTGGCCGGCTTAGTCCCAGGAAATAGACCAGGACCAGAGTTCAGGGTTGGAATTATCTGAACAGCCTATAATTCCGGTCTCTCCTAATGCGTTACTTTTCCGCGCCATTTTCATCCCTTTCGTGCTAGAATAAAATCATGAACACAGAACAACTCAACCTCTGGGACCAAATCCTGGAGCAACTCCTACAATTGGAAATTTCTGAAAAGCGGACCACCTCGGAAGGATATTTCGAGGCAGTGCTCATAAGCCGTGATTTGTCGAAGTGGTTTGAGAGCCTGGCTCAACACCTGGGTCCTGCGTTCAAGCCAACCGGTGAGGCGCCTGCCCAGGCCGCGAAGGAAGTAGCCGCGCCGTATGGCGGTATTCGCAAGGATCAAACCCTGTTTTACAAGACTTTCGAAGATTTCTCCCTGGCGGCCATGTTCTGGCCCTGGGGCAATGGAGAAAGCATTACCCTGAAAATGTGGCTCATTCAATCCGGCCAGTAAGGGACTTTTCCCTGTCAATATATTCGCGCAAATTTTCCCGTTAAAAACCGCCACGGATTAACAGATGAATAAACTGAGTATTCGGGAAATATTATCGCAGGAGCCGGCGGAGCACATGCTAACCGTCGAGGGGTGGGTGCGCACCAAGCGGGAAAGCAAGGCCTTTGCCTTCCTGGAAATCAACGACGGATCCTGCCTGCGCAACCTCCAGGTCATAATCGACGAAAAAGTGTCTGGATACGCCGATCTCCTGGCGCGTCTTTCCACCGGCGCCAGCGTCAAGGTCGAGGGCAGACTGGTGCCCTCGCAGGGCGGCAAACAAGCCGTGGAAGTGCAGGCCCAGCGTGTGGTCATTTACGGAACCGCGGACCATGCGCATTATCCCTTGCAAAAAAAGCGGCATTCTTTGGAGTTTTTACGCGAGATTGCCCACCTGCGCCCGCGGACCAACACCATCAGCGCCGTGACCCGGGTCCGGAGCGTGCTCTCCCTGGCCATCCACCGGTTTTTTCAGGACCGGGGCTTCCAATACATTCACACACCGATAATCACGACCAGCGACTGCGAAGGCGCGGGGCAACTCTTTCAGGTCACAACCCTGCCCCTGGAGAAGGTTCCCCAGCAGGCAGGACAGCCGGATTACCAGCAGGATTTTTTCGGCAAAAAAGCCACGCTGACGGTGAGCGGGCAATTGGGCGGGGAAGCGTACGCCTGCGCGCTGGGGAATATCTACACCTTCGGCCCGACCTTCCGGGCCGAGCACTCCAACACCACGCGCCATCTGGCCGAGTTTTGGATGGTGGAGCCCGAGATGGCCTTTTGCGACATTCATCAGAACATGGACGTGGCCGAGGCGTTTGTAAAATATATTTTTCAGCACGTCCTGGACCATTGCCGGGAAGACCTGGAGTTCTTCAACCAATGGGTCGATAAATCCATAATCGCCACCCTGGAACACGTTATTCGCGAGAAGTTCGAGCGGATTACCTACAGCGAGGCGGTCAAGCATCTGGAAAAAGCCATGGTGTCTTTTGAATTTCCGGTCAAGTGGGGTGCGGACTTGCAGTCAGAGCACGAGAAGCACCTAACCGAACAGGTCTTTAAGAAGCCGGTCATGGTCACCGACTATCCCCGGGAGATCAAGGCGTTTTACATGAAGCAGAACGACGATAACCGGACCGTCCGGGCCCTGGATGTGCTGGTGCCCCGGCTGGGCGAAATTATCGGGGGCAGCGAACGCGAGGACAATTACGACCAGCTCCTGGCGCGAATCAAGCAGGCCGGGCTCA
>JAUXBQ010000065.1 GCA_030619365.1 candidate division FCPU426 bacterium
GTTGTTCCACAAAGGCATCGGAAATATACTTTAAAAAAACAAGACCAAGTACCACGTGCTTGTACTCAGCCGCGTCCATATTGTTTCTGAGCTTATCCGCCATCTGCCAGAGTTTTGATTCAAAACCCAGCAATGCTCCATTACTGTCATTTTTTCCTATTTTCTTTGCTGCTTTTTTTCGACCTCTTGGCATTATTTCACTCCTTCAAGCCAATTGAATGCCCCTATAATATCCCTCGATTTCAACATTTTCAACTAAATACACCTCGGGCTGTCGAGTAGGGCAAACGTGAGAACGACATGATATATGGCACAGGGATTAGACGCAGGAAAAGGCGGAAATATTGCGTTTATATAACAGAGTTTCTCTCCGCGCGACGGTTTACAAATGCGGATCGTCTTTCATCAGGTAATTTTGCACGTAATCGCAGACGTCATCTTCCAGGGAAGAAAAGGGCGCCGTGTACCCCGCAGCGCGCAGCTTGGCCATCTTGGCCTCGGTTTTATACTGGTAACGGTCCCGGAGGATTTCCGGCATCTCAATGAATTCGATCCGCGGTTCCCGGTCCAGGGCCGTGAAGACAGCACTCGCCAAATCCTTCCAGGTGCGAGCCTGGCCGGTCCCCACGTTATAGATGCCGTTCACCTGGGGCTGTTGCAAAAACCACCACATAACGTCGACCACATCTTTGACGTAGATGAAATCGCGGAGTTGTTCGCCGTCCGCGTATTTCGTCCGGTAGGATTTGAACAGCTTGACCCGGCCGGTCTCCCTAATCTGGCCGAAGGCTTTGTGCACCACGCTGCGCATGTCCGCCTTGTGGTACTCATTGGGCCCGTACACGTTGAAAAATTTGAGCCCCACCGTCTTCCCGGCAACGCCGGACCGCAGGGCCCACAGATCCAACAGTTGCTTGGAATAGCCGTACATGTTGAGGGGAGCGAGCCGTTGGGTGTCCAAATCGGCGTCTGAGTAACCTCGGGAGCCGTCGCCGTAGGTGGCGCCGGAACTGGCGTAGATGAAGCGGACCTGGCGCCCCAGGGCCCATTCCGCCAGCGCGCGCGTGTAGTGATAATTATTCGACATGAGATACTGGGCATCCCGTTCGGTGGTGGCGCTGCAGGCGCCCATGTGCACCACGGCGGTGATGTTGGGTGGCAGGGTATCGTTTTTGACTCGTTCCAGGAATTCGGCGTGATCCCAGTAATTTTCGAAGCGCCGCTTGACCAGGTTCTTCCACTTGTCGGTAGTGTCCAGTGCGTCCACCACGAGAATATCCTCGATGCCCTGGGTGTTGAGCTTCCAGAGAAACGCGCTCCCGATAAACCCGGCTCCGCCGGTGACCACGATCATGCGAGGACTCCTCTTGGCTCAGCCGGTCTTCGCCGACTTGTCCTGGACATGGCGCAGAATGTGCATGGCCATGGTATGGGCCGGATAAATCCCATCCGCGATCCCGGCCTCGATCACGGACTTGGGCATGCCGTACACCACGCAGGTGGACCGGTCCTCGGCCAGGACCTTGCCGCCTTGCTTGCTCGCGAGTTGGGCGCCTTGCATACCGTCGCGGCCCATGCCGGTCAGGATCACGGTGAGGCAATTGCTCTTGTACACCTTGGCTACCGATTCCAGGGTAACGTCCACGGCCGGCCGCACGCTGTTGCGGGCGGGGCCCTGATGCAGGCGGATAATTTCCTTGCCGAACTCGGTGACCACGATCATGTGATAGTTGCAGGGCGCCAAATACGCGTGACCGGCCAGCACCTCGTCGCCGTCCTCGGCCTCCTTGACGGACAACAGGCTGACCCGTTCCAGGCGTTCAGCCAGGGACTTGGTAAAGCCCGCAGCCATGTGCTGTACGATCAGGACCGCCGCCGGAAAATCGGCCGGCAATTCGGGTATGATTTCATACAGCGCGCGGGGCCCGCCGGTGGAGCTGCCGATGACCACGACCTGGCGCCCGGCTTTGAGCGTCTCGGGTAGCGGCTCCACGGTGGCGAGTTTTTCGTACTCCAGGAATTTCAACCGCGTGGCGTCGACCTGGGCCGCGGCACGAACCTTGCCCACCAACTCTTCCGCCACCCTGGCCAAATCCAGGCTGATCGGACCCGAGGGCTTGCAGACAAAATCCACCGCGCCGTACTCCAGGGCTTTCATGGTCCTCTCGCCGCCATGTTCGGTGTAGGCGGAGAGCATGACGACCGGTGTGGGGCACTCGCTCATGATATACCCCAGGGTCTGGAGCCCGTCGAGTTTGGGCATTTCAATGTCCAGGGTTACCACGTCGGGGTGATAGTCCGTGACTTTCTGGACTGCCTCCAGGCCGTCGCGGGCGGTAGCCACCACTTCAATGTCTTCGGCGGTGTTCAGAATGTTGCAGATGGTTTTCCGCATGAAGGCCGAATCATCGACTGTGAGCACTTTGATAGTTCGCTGGGTATCCATAAGAAGGGAGCGCCTGGCCGGGGGTTACTTCGCCAAGGCGCGTTCCACGGCTTCCAGCACCCGGGGTGGCTGGAAGGGCTTGATTACGAAGTCTTTGGCGCCCGCCGCAATAGCCTCGATCACCATGGCCTGCTGTCCCATGGCGCTGCACATGATGATGACCGCCTTGGGATCGACCTGTATAATTTCCTTCACAGCTTCAATCCCGTTGACTTCCGGCATGATAATGTCCATGGTGGTCAGATCGGGTTTGAGCTTGGCATAGAGATCGACCGCCTCCCGGCCGTCTTTGGCCTCTCCCACGATCTCGTAGTTTTGTTTCTCAAGGATTCCCTTGATCATAACCCGCATGAACGCGGCGTCATCGGCAATGAGGATTTTGGCAGGCATTAGTTCTCCTCCTGATTTTGATTACCCAACAATTCCGTGCTCGCCCCAGGCAAACTCTTCATGGCGGCCTGTTCGACCTGTTGTGTTTCTTCTTCCGAAAGAATCTTGTCGAAATTCAGCATGATCAAAATCCGGCCGGGCAGTTTCCCTACGCCAGCCAGGTATTCCCCCGCAATGTCGGCCACCATGGCCGGCGGCGGCTCAATCGCGTCAACCGGCAGCCGCACGACCTCGATCACTTCATCCACAATCATGCCCAGCACCTGACCCTCCACTTCCACTTCCATGATCCGCTGCTTTTTCTTGGGCGAGGCGTCCAAGGGCAGATCAAAGCGTCGGCGCAGGTCCAGGATGGGAATGATCCGCCCACGCAGGTTGACCACCCCTTCGATAAAGCGCGGGGCGCGCGGGACGCGGGTGATTTCCACCAAGCGCAGGATTTCATGCACTTGGTGAATGGGCGCGCCGAATTCTTCTTCGCCCAGCTTGAAAACCACCAGCCGAATCTCGTTTTTTACTTCCCGTTTCTTCTTCATGATCTATATATCACGCTCGCCGGCCAGGGCCGTGCGAATGTGCATTATACCGTTTTGCGAAAAAAACTCTACCGAACGCCCCGCACTGCCGCCGGTGTCTTCCCCGACCACTGGGATGCCGGCCTCTTTCAGGTTTTCTTTCACGGCCAGGATGTTGCGCTGCCCGATATTGAAAGCCTCTTTTCCCGAGGGTTTGCCCTGGAACACGAACATATTGGCCCCTCCCGCCATCTTCGCCTGCAGCCGTGATACGGGCACTCCCATCCGCGGAAACCTTTCCAGCATGGCCTTGACCGCTGTATCGGCGAATTTGGCCGGATTGAGTTCCTGGCGAAACCGCATTTGTTTGGAGTCGGGAAGCATGATATGCGCCATGGCGGCAATTTTCTTTTCCGGATCCCACAGACCTAGCCCCACGCAAGATCCCAAACCAAAAGTCACCAGCACGTCCTCATCGCGAGCGATTTTCCAACTTGCCATTCCCACTTTAATTCTTTCAGGCATCGACTACCCCGGATGCTTTTTGTATGGCGGCAATGATGGCGTCCAAGGCTCCGGCCTCCGGAATAAGGAAAAAGGTGCCGGAAATTTTGTTTTCGGTCTCGATGATTTCGGTCCTCAACATGAGCGCGTACGGTGCTTTCATGGAAATTTCAACCAGAATGGTTTCCAAAATCGCGGTCATGGTATCAATCGCCAGGGCGGGAACCGAGGGAATCATCCGCATGTCAAGGAATTTCGCCAGGGCGTTCAGGTACGCCCCGGATAAAATGGTCCCCAATTCCTTGAGCGCCGACAGTTTCATATCGCTGACCATGGCGTTGGTGCCCAGAGTCTCCCCCAGCATCATGTCCGTAAGTTTCAGTAAATTTTTATGCGGAAAGGTCACCAGGATTTTCGCCGGCAAATCGCCGAAGACTTCCAGGTAAATCCCGGCCACGATATCATCGGAACCGCCCATGATTTCGGGCACTTTTTCCACGGGAATGACCACGACTTCCGGCACCGACATGGTGATCGTGCGGCCCACCAGCTGCGACAGGGCGGTGGCGGCGTTGCCGGCCCCGATGTTGCCGATTTCCCTTAGCGCGTCCCGGTAAAATTCGTTGATTTGGTTGGGATCATCCATGGCGTTTATACCTCTTCCTGTTCGACTTTCTGGATAGCCTCCACCACACCGGTGGGTTGGAAAGGCTTGATAATGAAATCCCGGGCGCCGGCCTGCATGGCCTCCACCACCAGGGCCTGTTGCCCCATGGCGCTGCAGATGATGATTTTGGCCTCGGTGTCAAGCTCGATAATTTTTTTCACCGCTTCGATACCGCCCATCTCGGGCATAATCAGATCGATGAGAACAATGTCGGGATTGAGTTTTTGATATTCTTCGATGGCCACCTTGCCGTTTTCGGCTTCACCGACAATGGCGTACCCGTGGCTGGTCAGGATATTACGCAACATCATACGCATAAATGACGCATCGTCTACAATGAGAATCTTGCTTGCCACTCGTTTTCTCCTCTCACAGTCACTTGGCCGCGTCCCGGTTCACAAGGCGGCTTCGCCACGTTCACTGGTGCGAATCCGCACGGCGTCTTCGACCGGCAGGACAAACACTTTCCCGTCATTCAATCGCCCGGTTTTGGCGGTTGATGTAATCAATTTAATCGTTTTTTCCAGGTTATGATCTTCAACCACTAGTTCTAACATACATCGGGGTTGGAATTCAACCAAGTAATTCCGGCTGACTTTCTGGGTCAGCTGCGAACGGTGAATACCGAAGCCTTTGACGTCGTAGATCGTCAGGCCCTGAAGACCCGCGTTCAGCAGCGTTTCCTTGAGGGCGTCCAGCTTGGCGTTCGGTACAATGCACTTGATCAGCTTCATGCCAGGCCTCCCTCGCCCTTTAACGGATAATGCGCCGGTTTTTCGAGCCCGGCGAAGAGCGGAACTGATCCAGCCAATCCTGAGCGCTCCGCAGCTTCTCCGTGGCCCGCATGGCGGCTTCCGTGTTGGGCGCCAGTTGAATAAAATGGTCCCAGGCGGCAATGGCCTCGTCCCACCAGTTGCGCTGGCTGTAGATGTTGGCGAGGCGGTCGTGCACCTCGATATGCTTGGGATTCAGTTCCAGCGTCCGGCAGTACTCCACTTCGCCTTCGTCCAGCCATCCTTTTTGCAAGTAGACCTCGCCCAGGTAATAATGGGCGTCCGGGTAATTCGGGTTCAGCGACACGGCTCGCAGGAGGACTTCCAGGGCCTCGTCGGTGCGCTCCAGCTTTTTATAAATCAGGCCCAAGTTTGTGCAGGCTTCGACGTAGCGCGGATTGATAGCCAGGGCCTTGCTGTACTCGGTAATGGATTCCTCGAAGCGATCGGTGTTGCGGTACACGTTGGCCAGGTCGTAATGGGCCGCCGCGTTCTTGGGGTTGGCCCGGATGTCCGCCTGCAGCTTTTCAATGGCTTCGTTGAAGATGTCCTTCTTTTTGGCGGCGGAAACCAGGTTGCGCTTGGCCGTGTCGTACTGGGGATCAATGGTCAGGGCATGGTTAAACTCCTCGATGGCCTTGTCGTACACGCCCTTCTGATAATAAATCACGCCCAGGTTATTGAAGGCCTTGGCGTACTGGGGATTGATCTCGATGGCTTTCCGGTATTCTTCCAGGGCGTCGTCAAAATTGCCGATGCTCTTGTACGCCATACCCAGGGAATTGTGCGCGATGGCGTTTTCCGGGTCCAGGGCCAGGGCTTTCTGATATTCGATGATCGCTTCCTCGAAGCGCCCCTTGTCGGCCAGGGCCAAGCCCAAGTAGATGTTGGCCTCGCTGTCCTGGGCGTAAGCCGGCGAAAGTTCAATGGCCCGGCGGAATTCCTTGACCGCGCCGTCATAGTTGTTGTGCCGGTAATAATAAATGCCCAGCTGATAGTGGGCGTCCGCGTAATGCGGGTTCTTGGCAATGGCCCGCTCGATCTCGGTGATGGCCTCTTCGACCTTGCCTTGTTTGTAATACACGATGCCCAGTTCGTAATGGCAGCGGACGTTTTCCGGGGCGTGCTCAAAGGCCCGCTGCAGCTGGTCCTCGGCCTCGGGAAACATGCCCTGGTGCCGGTACAGGATGCCGGCGTTGATGTACGCGTCCGTGCACTTGGGATCCAGCTCCACGGCCCGCCGGAAATGCTTCAGGGCATCGGAAAACATTTTCATCTCAAAGTAGATCTCACCCAGGCTGTTGCACAGCTCCGCGTCCTTGGGCTTGACGGCAATGGCTTTTTCATACTGTTGGACCGCCTCGTTCAAGAGCCCCTTCAGGCGGTAGGCTTTGCCCATCTCCTGGTAGGCGGCGGCCGGATCGGTTTCCTGCCGGGACGTTTCCGCCGGCTCGGGCGCCCCCGGTTTCTCTTCGCCGGATTTATAATAATCAATGGCCAGGTTGGTGGAGGCCTGCGCGTAGCCGGGGTTGATTTCCACGGCCCGGGCGAACTCCCGCTCCGCCTCCTGGTTCAGGCCCTTGTCCCCGTACGCGAAACCCAGGTTGTAGTGGGCCACGGCGAATTCGGGATTGATCTCAACGGCGGTCTGGAATTCCTGAATGGCCTGGTCGTACAGACCCTTGTTGTAATAGACCTCGCCCAGGCTGTTGTGCAGGTCGGCGAAATGCGGCGCCTGGACAATGGATTTTTTCAGGAGCTCCAGGGCGTCGTCAAAACGGCCCATGCTTTTAAACACCACGCCCAGGGCGTTGATGGCGAACAGATGGGAGGGGGTGATCTCGATGGCCCGATGGTATTCGGCAATGGCCTCTTCGTAGCGGCCGGTGTATCGGAAGGCGTTGCCCAGGTTGTAATGGGCGTCCGCATCATCCGGGTACATCTCAATCGCGCGCTGGTAGGCGCCGATGGCCCGGTCGTAAATCCCGGTGTTCTGGTTGACCGCCTGGAGATTCTCCATGGCCTGGGTCAGGTTGTGGTCGATCTCCAGAGCCCGCTTGAATTCCTTGACAGCCTCGACGTACATGCCTTTGGAATAGTAAAACACCCCGAGGTTGTTGTGCGCCGAGGCATCGTTTTGATCGATGCCGTACTCGAATTCACGTATGCTCTGTACGTCTTCGTTTTCGCTCATTCCTGTTCTCTGGTCTCCGGCAACTGCTCGTGGACGGGGACGCTTTCGAGGATGTTTTCCAGCCGCAGGACCGTGATCAGGCTCTCTTGGTACTTGCCCACGCCGTAGATAAAACGCTTGTCCAAACCGTGCAACAGGGCCGGACTGCTCTCGATCCGGTCCATGGGCAGTTGCACTATGGCCTCCACCTTGTCGACCAGGAGGCCGAAGAGGCGAGAGGTGTGTTCCACTACGATAATGCGCGATTCGTCGGTTGGGGGCTGGGGGTTCTGGTTCAAACGCTTCGCCAGGTTCATGATGGGCACCACCATGCCGCGGTACTTAATGATCCCTCCGATATACTCCGGCATCTTGGGCAGGTGGTTGATCTCCTGCCAGCGGATGATCTCCCGCACGAACAGGGCTTCGAAAGCAAAATCCTCCTTGTCCAGGCGAAAGGTCACGACCAATAAGCCTTTCAAAACGTTGAGCACGTCCTTCTCCTCTACATAGCCCATGCGCACCAGGGTCTTGCCCAAAGGCTCGGCGCTGCGCTGCTGCTCGGACAGCGCTTTTTCCAGTTGTTCCGGCGCCAGCCGCCCTCTCTGTACCAGCAGCTCACCCAGTGATTTTTCCTGTTGTCGTTGGACGGAGCTCATGTTCAACCACCTTTTACGAACTTGATGTTATTCCGGAGGATTTCATTGTGCGGGTCCAGCTCCAGGGCTCGTTCCCAGACCTGCAGGGCTTTCCCGTGCTCGCTCTGTTTGAAGTAAATGTTGCCGATTTTCAAGTACGCCTCGGGATGATGCGGCTCGATTTTGATCACATGCTTGAACATGTTCTGGGCGCGGGCGTAATCGCTTTGCCGGTAGTACAGGTTGGCCATGCCCAGCAACACGGCGGCGTCCTTCGGATTGAGCTTCTGGGCCGCCTCATATTCTTTCAGGGCCTCGTCGTTTTTCTCTTCCTGGTCGTAAATGAAAGCCAGGATTTTGTGCAGGTTGGCATCCTGGGGATTAATCTCCAGGACTTTTTTATAGGCGGCAATAGCCTCGGCCCGTTTCCCCATTTGGGCATAAACCTGGCCGAGCAGCGTAAAGGCGTCCATGTTCTTCCGGTTGACCTTGAGTGTCCGCTGAATGAACGTCAGGGCCTCCTTGATGTTCCCCTTGCGGATCAGGAGCTGTCCCAGGTTCAGGAGACTCACTGCGTCCTCGGCATTGATCTCCAGGGCCTGGCGGTAGGCGGCTTCGGCCTCCACTAACTTCCCCATCTTGCTTTTCAGCCCGCCGATGATGTTGTGCACACCGGAGTGTTTGGGATTGATCTTGAGCGCCGCCTCGTATTCCTCCACGCCTTCCGCGTACTTGCCCTGACTCTCGAAAATGTACCCCAGTTTGAAGTGAACTTCCGACAGGTTGGGATTTATTTTCAGTGCGTCCTGGTATTGCTGCCTCGCCTCCTCCAGCGCACCCTGTTTGTAATACACGTCTCCCAGGTTGTTGTGCAGCCCGGAATCCTCAGAATTAATCTCCAGGGCCTTTTTATATTCGCTGATCGCTTCCTGGGCCTTGCCGGTGTTGGCGTAAATCAGGCCCAGTTTGCAGTGCGCGTTGACGTGCATGGAGTTGGTGACCAGGACCTGTTTGTACTCCTCGACCGCCTGGTCGTATTCGCCCACGTTGGAATAAAGAATCCCCAACTGGAAATGGACTTCCGCGTCCTGGGGATTGAGTTCCAGGGCTTTCTTGAACTCCCGGATCGCCTCCTGGTAGCGCCGCGACAGGGAAAAGGCGACGCCCAGGTTGATATGGTCCTGAATTTTTTCCATCGCGCGCTCTTCCCCCTACGGCGTAGTGGGTTTCGTGGTTGGGGTTTCTTTCATCTGGTAGATCCGCTCGCGAATATCCATTATATTATACAACTCGCGGACGTCGCCCAGAAGCGTTTCCGTCATCCCCAGCACCAGATATCCCTGCATACGCAAATGCTCGTGAAAGTCCTGAAACAGCCGTTTCTGCAGGCTGCTGACGAAATAAATCAGTACGTTGCGGCACATGATCATGTCGAACGTACTATTCGGCATTTCGCCGGTCAGGTCATGGGTTTGAAACCGAACCCGGCGCTTGAGTGCGGGCTGGATCAACCACTCGCCGTTGTCGGTCCGCTCGAAATACCGGTGCCGCAGGGCGACCGGCACGGTCTGGATGATTTCGGAACCGTATTTACCCGTGCGGCCGCGCTCCAAAACCGTGGGATCGATATCCGTGGCCAGGATGGACCAATTGCAGGAAGCCGGCAATCCTTGAGCCAGCAGGATGGCCAACGAATACGGCTCCTGGCCGTTGGCGCATCCCGCGCTCCACACGCGCAGGCTCATCCGCTTCCGCCATTGCGGCAGTATTTTTGCCCTTATTTGCTCGTAAACGTCGGTATCCCGGAAGAACTTGGACACATTGATGGTCAGCCGGTCGAGCAGTTTGTCGTACTCCTCTGGTTCCCGCTCGAGCAGTTTCCGGTAATCCGAATACGCCTTGATGTGCATGGCCCGCATGCGGACCGCCAGCCGCCGTTTCAGGTAGCTGTCCTTGTATTGCCGGCAATCCAAGCCAGCCTTGTGGAAAATCAACTGCAGGAGGTCTTGGAACTGCCGTTCTTCGTAGGGAATCATGGTTCACGTCGCAACAGCACCAAGTCGCCTTTTTGAATAATATCATGGGCCGCGATAAAACGTCCAATGGTTAATTCGTCCAAGCTCGCAACGATTTTTGGCTTTCCCACCTGATCCAGCAAATCCAGCATTCCTGAGGGGGTGGCCGGTTTTTTAACGCACTTATTATATATTATATAGAAGGAATCCTGTTCCAGACTGATGGTTTCCCCGACTACCGCCGCTTCCCCGGTTTCCCTGACCAGAACCCCGGTGTTCTCCTCCGCCGTTTCCTGAACGCTTGCCAACGTGATGAAACCAGCTCCCAACAACGTACTGGTCAGAAAAACCGGCAGTTTTCGCACGCGCATCGTGTTCCGCCTTTCACAACCTTCCTCTGCTTTGCGTCTGAAGGTGTCACTTCCCCGGTTCCGGACCGGTTAGGCCTAGTCTCGGACTGTTGAGAGTTCAGTATAATATATTTCTGAGATCATTGGAAATAATAAACATTCCGGTTGCCCGGCTTTCCGCTGTCGCGGACGTCCCCAGGCCTTTGGCGTTGCAGGGTAAGGCGCGTTGGGAACAGAAGGACCTGAAGGAAAAAAACAGAAGAGCAGGCTATTTACGCAATCCGGAGACGATCCGGGGTGTTTTTTGCCAGTCATGGCAAACTTGGATAGCGGCGAATCCATGACCATGGAACAGTGCGCGAACCGCAACTGCTTGGCCGAACCCGATCTCACAAACAAACAGACCGCCTGGCGACAGGAGCTTGCCCGCAGCCTGGAGCATCCGACGCACGAAACGCAATCCATCCGGACCGCCGCAGAGCGCTTGTCTTGGTTCAAACCGCACCTCGGGCTGCAATTGCTTCATATCCGCATCGGTGATATAAGGCGGATTGGACACCACCAGGGAAAACCGCCCCCCCAACTTCCGGGGAATCGGTTTTTCCGCGTCTCCCTGCAACAGGCGAACGCGTGACAGACCTTGTTGCCGGCAATTGCGGCGGGCCCATTTCAGCGCGCGGGCCGAGCGATCAACGGCAAAAACGCGCGCCTGCGGATACAGTCGCGCCAAAGCCAGGGCCAGATTGCCTGAACCAGTGCCAAGATCGGCGATATATCCGGGGGACTCGGTTTTATCCAGACGGCGGACGGTTTCGGAAAGGACCAGTTCGGTTTCCGGTCTGGGAATCAGCACTCCCGGACCGACGAGGAGGTTTAGACCGGCAAAGCTCTCGCTGCCCAGCAGGTATTGGAAAGGAAACCGGCGCGCCCGGGCCGCAATGAGCGAGAGATATTTCCCGGCCGGCCGGGCAGGAACACCGGTTTTAGCCTCACTGGCCAGCCATACCGGCGATTTATTCATTGCCATGGCCAGGAGATCCCGGGCGGTTCGCAGCGGAGCTTCGCTGCCCGCTGAGGCCAGTTGCGCGCTTCCCCAACGCTGCAATTGCGCTACGGTTTGGCCTGCCTTGGCAATCGTATCCGGTTTTTTAATTGACTTTGATTGCTTCATAATTTAGCATCTTAATAGTCTCTATAAATATCTCCGCACTGATGTGCGGAGTTTTCATGTAACCCTCACCCTTATCCCTCTCCCTGCCAGGGAGAGGGCAAGAGGTAACCCCGCACTTACGTACGGGGATTCCTTTTGTATGTTGAA
>JAUXBQ010000008.1 GCA_030619365.1 candidate division FCPU426 bacterium
ACTTCGGCGTGCGGGGCGGCGTGCTGATCGGCAGCGCCCTGCTCTTCGGGCCGCCCTTATTCATGCTGGGCATTGTCAGCCCGTATGCCACCAAGCTGTTCACCGAGCAATTTGAAAAGCTGGGGTCCCGGGTCGGGCTCCTGTACGCCATCTCCACGGTGGGCAGTTTCATGGGCACGCTTACCATGGGTTTTTATCTGATTCCGAATTTTCGTTTGAGCACGATCCTGCTCTCCCTGGGCCTGGGCCTGCTCATCATGCCCCTGGCTTACTTCCTGCTGATCCGCTCGCGGCGCTGGCCGATATTTATTTTATGCCTGCTGATCGGCGCCGCGCTCCTGGTCTTGTTCCCCCGCGGTGCGCCGCTCCTCAAGGAGAATATCCGCATCGTGTACAAGACCACCAGCTTTTACGGAGAAATCAAGGTGGTGGACGTGGGCTCGCAGCGCATGCTCTTGGTGGACGGGGTGACCCAGTCCGGGGAGTATTTTAAAACCCACCAGGCCACGCCCCAGTACGTGAAAGACATGATGACCGCGATCCGGCGGTACCATTCTCAGGCCCAGCGGGCGCTGGTGATCGGATTGGGCGGGGGAAATTTCGTGCACGCCCTGCTGCAGGCGGGGCTCGCGGTGGACGTGGTGGAAATCGACAAAAAAATCAAGGCCGTGGCCACGGAATATTTTGGGGTTGACCCCCAGCGCGTGCGCATCACCTTGGACGACGGACGCCGCTATGTCCGGAACTGCACCGAACAATACGATGTTGTGGTGTGCAACACCTTCAACGGCGAAAGTTTTCCCTCGCATTTATTAACCCGGGAATTTTTCCGGGAGGTCAAGTCCGTCCTCAATCCGGGCGGGGTCATGGCCCTAAATTTCGTGGGATACGTCCAGGGCCAACACCGCTGGGCCGCCGCCGCCGTGTACGCCACGGTCCACGCGGAAAATAAGTGGTGTCACACGTTTTTTCGGGAACCCAAGCACCGCTTTGCCAATATTGTCTATATCGCGGGAGATGGCCCGGAATTGCCGGAGCCCCAGGCGGACCCGGCCTGGGAAAACCTGAAAGAATACGCCGTGACCATTTCCGGCTGGGAAACCGCCGAGGTCTGCACGGATGATTATAATCCGGTGGAATTCCTCAACCGCGTCGTTTACCGGCGCTGGCGGCAGCAAGTGATCGATTATCTTGGTCCCGAAGTCCTGCTTAATTAGGCCCGGCATGTCTCCTTTGTGCGAACAACTCAGGCGATCCCTTACAGGAACGTTGCCCGCCCGGGGCGCCCTGGTCGTGGGCGTGTCCGGCGGCGCGGATTCGGTTGCGCTGCTCCACCTGTTGCTCGAGTGCCGGCCGGACCTGCGTCCGCGCCTGAGAATCGCGCACGTGCACCACGGGCTGCGATCACGCGCCGCGGACCAGGACGAGCGCCTGGTCCGGCGTCTCAGCAAGTCGTTGGAGATCCCCTCGGTTTTTTACGCTAGCCAGGTGAGCCAGGTGGCCCGGAAGCTCGGAATGTCGCTGGAGGCCGCGGGCCGCTTGGTCCGCCACGATTGTTTTCTGGATGCAGCCCGACAGTTCCGGGCCGCGGCCGTGCTGCTGGCACACCACCAGGATGATCAGGCCGAAACCCTGCTGTTTAACCTCCTGCGGGGCGCGGGCGGGCAGGGGCTCTCCGCCTTGAGGGCCGCGCGGTCCTATCCGCATCCGCAGGCGCCGCGGGAATTAAAACTCCTGCGCCCCTTGCTTGAGGTTTCAAAGGCCGAACTTAAGTCATACTGCTGCCGGCATAAAATTCCCTGGCGAGAGGACCGCAGCAACCGCGATCCGGCCTTTACCCGCAACCGCCTCCGGCGCCAACTCATTCCCCAACTGGAACGCGAGTACAACGCCAACCTTCGCCCGCTACTGGCCAACAGCGCGAAAATCCTGTCGCGCGAGGACGCGTTTCTGGACAACCTGACCCAGCGGCACTTGCGGAGGCTGATCCAGCGTCAAACGCCGGACCTTTTGGCGCTGGACCGGCCAGGCTTCATTCGCCTGGAGCCGGCAGTGCGTTTCCGGGCCGCGGCCCTGGTGTGGGACCTCTTGCGGATTCCACAAAAATCTTTCACGCACCTGGAGCGCTTGCTCAGGGCCGCGGAGCAAGGGCACGCCGGGCTGAGCCTGCCCGGCGGGTGGTCGGTTTTCACCACGTCCGGACGCATTTGGTTTCAGAGCCAGGCGCGCGTTTCCACACCCCGAAAGTTCCGCTTGGCGGTCAAACCCGGCCTTAACCAGAACCAGACATGTCCTTTTGGGGTCGAAGTAAAGACAATCCCGGTTTCCCGGAAAATTCCCGAGCTCCCACGGAACAGCGAGCATATCCTGATTGACGCAGCCGCTTTTCGTCCGCCCTGGACCCTGCGGTCCTGGCAACCGGGTGACTATTTTTCTCCGCTCGGCATGGGCGGCCGAAAAAAAGATGTAAAAAAGGTGTTTTCCGAAATGAAGCTGAAAGCTAACCGGAAACAACATTGGCCCTTGTTGGTCAAGGGGCGGGAAATCATGTGGATTTACCAGGGACCAATATCGGAAAAAATAAAAATGTCAGCGCACACGAAAAGAGCGTTGCGAATCAAGCTGTTTCAGGTGGCCGAGGTCGTGGGGAGAGAAAAGAAAGACCTCACCGTGTAAATGGCGGCCCGGGACGCGGTTAAACGGAGTGCGTCACCAGGGGAACCTGGCGCGTAACCTGCCTAAATTCAAGGGAAAAATAAAAAGTTGCCAGCCCTCCAGCAGTGTGCTACGATTTAAAGTTACGACAGGAATAATCATATTTTATATGAAAAAATTTGGTTGAAGGGCTGTTCAGGAGGGCTTTTGTGAATAATTCCTTGAAAACACTGTCATTTTGGCTGTTTATATTTGTGGTCGTGATCTTGCTGGTCAATTACATTAGCCTGCCCAAGCATGTCGGCCAAAAACAGTACAATTACACGGAATTTTTACGCGATGTCGAGCGCGGGGAAATATCCAAAGTCGTGATTGTGCAAAAAGACCAAACCGGCAAGGCACTCACTGGCAAGCGCAAGGACAGCACGGCCTTTACCCTGGTTGCGCCCTCGGATGACCCGGCTCTGTTTAATATCCTGCACGAAAAAAAGGTGGAGATAGTCAGTAAGCTGCCTCAAACCTCGGGCATGCAGTGGCTGGCCACGTTCTTCTTTTCCTGGGGGCCGGTGATCGCCTTCATTCTGTTCTTCCTGTATTACCTGAATAAAATGCAGGGCGGCGCGGGCGGCGCCCTCGCTTTCGGCAAGAGCAAGGCCAAGCTGCAATCCCCCAGCAACCGCCAGAAAATCACCTTCGCCGACGTGGCCGGGGTGGACGAAGCCAAACAGGACCTGGAAGAAATCATCGAATTCCTCAAGGACCCGGGCAAATTTCAGCGCTTGGGCGGCAAGATTCCCAAGGGCGTGCTCCTGCTCGGGCCCCCGGGAACCGGGAAAACCCTGCTGGCCCGGGCCGTGGCCGGCGAGGCCGGGGTGCCGTTTTTCAGTATTTCGGGTTCGGATTTCGTGGAAATGTTCGTGGGTGTGGGCGCCTCGCGCGTGCGCGACCTGTTTGAGCAGGGCAAGAAGAACGCCCCTTGCATCATTTTCATGGACGAGATCGACGCGGTGGGCAGGCATCGCGGCGCGGGCCTGGGCGGCGGTCACGATGAACGCGAACAGACCCTGAACCAGTTGTTGGTGGAAATGGACGGCTTCGAACCCAATTCCGGCGTTATCCTGATCGCGGCCACCAACCGGCCGGACGTGCTGGATCCGGCGCTGCTGCGGCCCGGACGCTTTGACCGGCAGATCGTGGTGGACCGACCGGACATGCCGGGCCGATTGGGAATTCTCAAGGTGCACACCAAGAACATCGTGTTGGGGCCGGACGCGGATATGCAGATCCTGGCCCGGCGCACGCCCGGATTTTCCGGCGCAGATCTGGCCAACTTGGTGAACGAGGCCGCGCTGCTGGCCGCGCGGCGGAACAAACGCGCGGTGACCATGTCCGAGCTGGAGGAATCCATTGAGCGCGTCCTGGCCGGGCCGGAGCGCAAGAGCCGGGTCATTTCCGAGCGCGAGAAAAAAATCATCGCTTACCATGAATCCGGACACGCCCTGGTCGCCAATATGATCCCGGGCACCAATCCGGTGCACAAGGTTTCCATCATTCCACGCGGGCAAGCGGCCCTGGGATATACGCTGCAGCTGCCCCTGGAAGACCGGTTTTTGAATCTGCGCCAGGAGCTCTTGGGCGACATCTCCGTGCTGTTGTCCGGCCGGGCGGCCGAGGAGATTATCTTCAACGAGATTTCCACGGGCGCGGCCAATGACCTGGAGCGCGCCACGGATATCGCCCATAAAATGGTCTGCGAATTTGGGATGTCCAAGGAGATGGGCTCCATGACCTATGGCAAGAAAGACCGGGAAGTTTTTCTGGGCAAGGATTTGCTTAAGGAAAAGAATTACAGCGAGACCACCGCCCAGGCCATTGACCGGGAAGTGCGCAAAATCGTGAGCCAGGCGTATGACCGGGCCGCGAGCCTGCTCAAAAAAAACGAGGCCAAGTTGCACAAGCTGGCCAGCACGCTCCTGGAAAAAGAAGTGATCGAAGGCGAAGAGATCAATAAAATTCTCAATATCAAAACGCCGGCCACCAAGGAAGCCAAAGCCTGATTCAAGCGATCCTGGAAGCCGGCGCCCGGAAAGGATGAGTATGGGCAGCCCCCTTCGAGGACGCACTCTCCGTTGCGGACCCTACCGGTTTAATCTCGAACAGCGCCCCCTCATCATGGGTATTATCAATCTGAGTCCGGATTCTTTTTCGGACGGCGGCCTGGTGCGGGGCAGCGCCTCCGCCTGGCGCCGCGCGGTCCGGCTCCGCGAGGCGGGCGCGGACATCCTGGACGTGGGCGCAGAATCCACGCGCCCAGGTGCCCGGCCCGTGCCGGCTGCCCTGGAGCGGGCGCGCCTGTTGCCGGTCCTGCGCCGCCTGAGTAAGTTGTCCATCCCGGTTTCCGTGGATACCTATAAACCCGAGGTGGCCCGGGCCGCCCTGGACGCCGGGGCCTGTCTTTTAAACGATGTTCAGGGCCTGAACAACCCGGACCTGCAGCGTCTGGCCGCCGAGTACAACGTGCCTTTGATCATCATGCACATGCGCGGGCAGCCGCGCACCATGCAGAAAGCGCCGCGTTACACCCGGGTGACTGAGGACGTCCGGCGCGAACTGCTTGACGCGGCCCGGCGCGCACGCGCCGCGGGCGTCAAGGCCAGCCAAATCATTCTGGACCCGGGCTTGGGGTTCGGGAAAACCGCGCAACACAATCTCCTGTTATTGCGCGAGCTGCCGCGCCTGGTCCGCGCCGGGTATCCGCTACTGGTGGGGCCCTCTCGCAAATCGTTTCTAACCGCCATCCTGGGCCCCTTGCCGCCCCGGGAACGGACGTGGGGCACGGCCGCGGCCGTGGCCCTGGCCGTGGCCGGCGGGGCGCGCATTCTGCGCGTGCACGACGTGGCGGAAATGCGCATGGTGGCCCAGGTGGCGCAGGCCATCGCGCGCGGCCGGTTGCCCCGGCGAAAGGAAGCCTGAGATGCCCCGGGAGCTGATTAGCTTTCTCCAATTGCTAAAGGATTTCCGCTGGCAGGACGCGGTGGATATCCTCCTGGTCTCCGTGCTGATCTATTACCTGCTGCTCATGATCCGGGACACGCGCGCCATGCAGGTGCTTAAAGGCTTCCTGGTCCTGCTGCTCTTCGCTTTTCTCGGCGCGCAATTCCAGCTGTACACCATTAACTGGCTGCTGACCAGCCTGTGGGCCGTGTGGCTCATTGCCTTTACCATCATCTTCCAGCCCGAACTGAGGCGCGTGCTGGTGCAGCTGGGACGGCGCAGCATGTTCATGGGGCTGCTCAAGGAAGAGGCCCGGCTCTACAAGGAAATCACCGAAGCCTGCCGGGTCCTGGCCCGGCGCAAGATCGGGGCCTTGATCGTGCTGGAACGGAACGTGAACCTTAAAAGCTTCATCGACACCGGAACCTCGATCGACGCTGAACTCAGCGCGGAGCTCCTGGTCACGCTGTTTGTGCCCAAGACGCCCCTGCACGACGGCGCGGTGATCATCCGGGAATGGCGGGTAGTGGCCGCGGGTTGTATTTTGCCGCTTACCCAGGATCCCACGGTATCGAAAAATTACGGCACCCGGCACCGGGCGGCCATCGGCCTTACCGAGGAAACCGACGCCGTGGCCATTGCCATATCCGAAGAGAATCGCAGCATCTCTTTGGCCGTGGGCGGAAAAATCACGCCGTCCATTGACAGCCAGACCCTGGAAGAGATGCTGACCCTGTACGGACCCAAGAGGGGGTAAGTCCCATGCCCGGCCAAACGCGGCGCTGGAAAAATCTCGGTCACAAGCTGCTGGTCAACTGGCGGTACAAGCTGGCCGCCCTGGCTGCGGCCTTCATCATCTGGACCTACGTGGCCGGGCAGCAGTCCATGCAGGCGGTGTATACCGTGCCGATCTTCTTTCAGAACATTCCGGCCGGAAGCGAGATGGTGCGCCAGGCCGTGGACACCATCCAGGTGACGATCTCCGGCCGGCGGGACCGCATTCTCTCGCTCAAGGAGCGGCAGATCTGGGCCTCCATCGACCTCGGGGGCATGAAAATCGGAAAGAACCGCTACCAGCTGACCAAGCAGGATTTCGTAGCGCCGGCCGGCATCGAAGTCAAGGCGTTTACACCCGCCAAGCTTACCATCCGCCTGTCCAAAATAAAGCCGCCCGCGCCCGAACCCGCGCACTGACTTCACCGCCCCGTAAAAAAAACGTCCCGTCCGGGAACCTTTCACGCCCCAGCGGCATAGTACAGTTAGAAGGGAGCACGGATGAACCGGCTGGATCCTGAAATCGCTACGCGCTTTCGCAGCGGGGACCGGGAGGCTTTTCGGCTTATCGTGGAACAGTATCAGAACCAACTGTTTCGCCTGGGCCTGAAGCTGCTCGGCCAACCCGCGGAAGCCTCTGATTTCATCCAGGATTCTTTCCTGCGCGCGTTCGAGCGGCGGGCACAGTTTGATCCTGGACGTCCCTTTGATCCCTGGCTGTACAAGGTCGCCCTCAACGTGGGCCGCGAGCGCTTGCGGCGCCGGCGCGAGCTGCCCCTGGGCGAGCGGATGCCCGAGGGATCCCAGGCGGCGGAGGCGGAAGAGAATTTGCAGCAGCAGGACCAGCAAAAGATCGTCCGGGAGGCGCTCGCGCGTATTAAGCCGATATACCGCGAAAGTCTGGCGCTCCGGTTTGAGTCGGAATTGAGCCTCAAGGAAATGGCCCGGGCGTTGGGCCTGTCCTTGGGGACAATCAAATCTCGGCTTAGCCGGGGGATCAACGCCTTTCAAAAAGCCTATCACGCCCTGGGAGGTGAAGCGGCATGAACTGTTCACGAGCCGAAAAAATGCTGGCTTCCCGCGCGCTGGGACTGCTCAGCCTGGCGCAAGCCCGCAAGCTGGCCAGGCATGAAGAAAACTGCGCGACTTGCCGGGAACGCGCGGCTGGCCTGGAAAAAGCCGAACAAGCCCTGGCCGCGCCGTGTGGCCTGAGATTGCCGGCCAACCTGGCGGACCGGGTGCTGCGTAACCTGCCGGCCTCTGCTCCGCCGGCCCCGAGGCGATGGCTGCTATGGAGTCCGGTGCTGGCCGGCGCCGTGATTCTGCTCGTGGTATTCGCCGGTCCTTTTATCCGGCAGCGCCCGCCGGACATGACCACCCAGGAAGTGCTTGATGCGTATTCCGAAGACATCAAGTCCCTGGGTTTATGGGAATCCCAAACCAGCACCAATGGCAATAGCGTCTGGAATTATCAGGATGTTGGCGTTCCCCAGGAGATTTCCCAATATTTACTCTAAAAACGAAAAGGAGAAAATAATCATGAAAAAGAAAGTCTATCTCACGTTAGCTGTACTCATGACCAGTTTGGCCCTGTTTTCCGCGAGCGCCCTGGCGTTTCCGCCCGGCGGACCGGGCCGCGGGCCGGGCGGAGACCCGGAAATGATGGCCCACGGCGGTCCCGGGCTGATGCAGGAGCTCAATTTGACGGACGAGCAGATTGAGAAACTGAAGAAAGAAAAATTCGCCAAGCGCAAGAACCTGATCCAGATACGGGCTGAGAAGGAAACCCTGGAATTGGATTTGGAAAAAGAACTCAGCGCCGACCAGCCCAATACCGGAAAAATCGAAAAAATCGCCGGAAAAATGGGAGACTTGCACGGCCAGATGGTCGCCCAGCGGGCCCAGTCCCTGGTGTTTTTGAAAAGCCTTCTGACCGATGAACAGAAAAAGATTCTGGACGCGCATCAGCTGGCGCCCGGAGGCCACGGCATGAAGATGATGAAACACAGAAGCCGGGGGAAAGGCCGGCATTAATTCACCCCGTTGCTTAAACCGGGCTCTGGTTCTCCAGAGCCCGGTTTTTTTATGCGCCATGACCATCCCAGGGCGAAATTACCGTTGACGCTGTTTCGGCCTGTGTTATATTATCTCACTACTTTCAAAGGCGAAATCACACATCCATGGGTGAAATTCAAACCATTCCCGCAGTGCGACCGCTGGCCGGATTATTGGCCGTGCAGGCGGACCTGCTGCCCCAGGCCCGGGCGCTCCTGGAAGCGACCTTCGGTCCGGCCGAGTGCGTTTCCCAGGCCATCCCGTTCAGGCATACGTCGTATTACACGGCGGAAATGGGACCGGACTTAATAAGGCAGTTTTTAGTGTTTACGAAGTTGCGCGCTCCCGAGGAGCTGGCCGACTGGAAATTAAAATGTAATACGTATGAGCGCCAACTGGGACTGAACGCGGAGGGCGGCCGGAAAGTCAATATTGATCCCGGCTTTCTCGCGCCGGGGAAACTTGTCCTGGCCAGCACCAAGGACCACGAGCACCGGATTTATCTGCAAAAGGGCGTCTATGCCGAGGTCACGCTGCGGGTGCGCCAACGGCGCTTTCAGGCCTGGGACTGGACCTATCCCGACTACCGGGAGGCCATCCCGTTTTTCGACGAAGCCTACCAAGCCTACCGGCAATACCTGGCCGGACCATCCGGGTAGCCGGACCGCGCGGGAAACCGCGCACCAGAGAGGAGCGAGAAGTATGAAGGAACGATTGAACGCAGGTATTGTAGGCACGGGCAGGTATGTTCCCGAGAAAATACTGACCAACCGCGATTTGGAAAAAATGGTGGACACTACCGACGAGTGGATTACCACGCGCGTGGGGATCAAGGAAAGGCGGATCGCCGCTCCCTACGAGACCACCTCGACCATGGGCGCCCAAGCCGCCCGGGACGCCCTGGCCGACGCGAAACTCGCGCCGGAGGACGTGGACCTCATTATCACCGCCACCATTACGCCGGACGTTCCCTGGCCCGCGACCGCCAGTTTCATTCAGCGCCAACTGGGCGCCACGCGCGCCGCTTGCTTTGACATTGAGGCGGCCTGCACGGGATTCATTTACGGACTCTCCGTGGCCCAGGCCTATATCGCCTCGGGCATGTATCGCACCGTACTGGTGGTAGCGGCGGAAACCCTAAGCCGGATTACGGACTGGGAAGACCGCAACACTGCGGTCCTGTTCGGAGACGCGGCCGGCGCGGCCGTACTGCAGCCGGTCTCTGAGCCCCGGGGCATTCTCTCGGTGTATTTGGGGGCGGATGGGAGCAAAGGGGACTTGCTGGAATTGCCCGGCGGTGGGTCCCGGAAACCGGCCACGCACGAAACCGTGGACCAGCGCCAGCATTACATCAGAATGAAGGGGAACGAGGTGTTTAAATTTGCCGGGCGCGCCATGGCCCAGGCCAATAAGCGGGCCCTGGAAAAAGCCGGGATGAAGATAGACCAGGTTGACCTGTTGATCCCCCATCAGGCTAATATGCGGATCATCCAGGCCGCGGCGCGGCTGTCCTCGCTGTCCATGGATAAGGTCTATTTAAACATTGAAAAATACGGCAACACCTCGGCGGCCACCACGGCCGTGGCCCTGGCCGAGGCTCGCCTGGAAGGCCGGGTGGGACCGGGATCGGTTTGCCTGCTGGTGGCATTCGGCGGCGGATTTACCTGGGGTGCCTGCCTGCTGCGCTTATAAAAAAGACCAGCCGGACGTCTACCGGGGAAATGCGTTTGAATAAAGGGCTTTTTGGTGCTACACTAAAAGTAGGCAAAACAGGAGGCCCGGAACCGGATGAGCGTTCTTAATTTTCGTAAATACGCGCGGGTGGAAGTGGATATCCCAGTCCAGGTCGCAATACCGGGGTCCCAGGAACCGCGTTCGGCCCATCTCAACAATATCAGCGAAGAAGGCGCCTCCCTGATCAGCAAGAACCCCCTTCCCATCGCGATCACCATGGAGCTTGACATCCAGCTTCCCAAGATTAAATTACCGGCCCACGTGTGCGCGGATATCCTATGGTCCCGGGCCGTGGACGAGGACGGTAACGCCGTGTACGTCCACGGTTTGCTTTTCAACCGAATTGGCTGCGAAGACCGCGAGCGATTGCACGAATTTATTTCCAATTCCATGAGCTATTAATCGCCGAGGCTCCCTTGGAAAAAGTGCCTTGCTGTCCCCAATTTGAACTGATAAAATGAGCTTTGCGGGATGAATCCCTGAGCACGATTCTATGAAAGAAGTGATGGAATGAACGCAAGCGGACGGCACAAGTGGGGGCGCTGGTTGCTGCTCTTGGGAATCGGTCTGGCGCTGGGCCTGACCGGCACCTGGGCGCAGGCCAAGGTTTACGCCGATAAATCCAGCAACCTTTTTCACGCGGAAACGTGCCCCGAAAAAGAGCGCATCAGGCCCGGGAATCTGCGTGTATTTGACTCCGAACCCGAGGCCGAGTCCCGGGGCTTTTATCCGTGCAAAATCTGCATTCCGCCGACCGGGCCGCCGTCCCTAGTGACCAAGCAGGAGAAAAAGCTCTCCCTGCCCGTGAACCGCAATCAGCGCTACATCGGGGACCGCGAAAAAAAGATCTTTCATTACGAGTGGTGTTCGCTGGTGAGGGAGATACCTTCCAAGCAGCGAAAGGTTTTTACCTCGGCCAAGACCGCCCATCGTAAAGGATTTGAGCCGTGTTCGGAATGCAATCCGCCGGTATTATTCAAGCGCGATATCGTTGACACGGGGACCGGCGCCAGCCCGACACCGGTGTTGTCGCCGGAACCAGCCAAGCCTGCCGCCCTGCCGGTGGCCGGGGCCGAGGAAGCGCAGCCCGAGGCGGAAAGCGAAGAGGCCTTGCCCGAAGCGGAGATCGAATAGTACAGGCAGGGTCACGTGATAAGTAGGGACATTAGACACGAGGTGAATGCATGGAAACGCAAATTCCCTATTTCGGAACAGTGGAAGCAGCCGCCCGCTTTTGGATTTTCATCTTCGGGTTCTGGGCGGTGTGTGCGGTGGTGAATGTGGCGATTGCGGATATCAAGGAGCGGAACCATTTTATCTGGGGAATCATCGGCTTGGTTTTTGGCCCCCTGGGCGTGATTGCCATGCTGTTCCGGGCGTCCAAGAAAAAGGAGGAAGCCCGGCGAGCGCCCCGACCTGAGGGGAATATCGAACGGGACTCCCGGTAGTCGCGCAAAGTACAGAAGGCGGGGAACACTCCGGCCCGGCCTCCGGTTTAATTTCGGGTAGTCACGCCGGTTTCACCAACACCACTCCGGGGGGAGAAGGCATGAAAGTCATGATCGTGGACGAGGATCAAGAATTATCCGACCTGCTGAAAAAAACGCTCTGGATGAGTTACTACGCCAAGGCCAAGGCCTGGGCCAGGGAGGATGCAGGCACGCCGGTGGAAGGCCTGGAAATCGAGCAGTTTTGGAACCAAGCCGATGCGCTGCGACACCTGGCAGCCGCCAGCGAAGCGGTCAAGGTGATTTTTACCACGTGTCCGGCATGCAATGATGGTGGGGGCGCGGACTTCATTCGCGCCTGCCGGAACCAGTACCGGGATAAATACCAATCGCTCATTTTGATTGCTGAACGCGGAGACCAGCAGTATATTGACCAGGGATTTCAGGCCGGCGCCGAAGGGTGCCTGCTGAAGCCCTTCAGCCCCGAGGACTTGGTGCAACACTTATAGGGAGAAGAGGATGCAGGATCGCAGACGTATTCCTCGAGTGCCGGTTTTCTTTATAGAGGAAAACTTAAATTTGCCCTCGAACGAGGGCGGCAGCGAGTGCTAGGGGGTGGTGAAAAACATCACGCCGGACGGCATGCTGCTGGAAACCAACGTGAAATTGGTCCAGAACGATTTGCTGCAGCTCAGCTTTACTTTGCCCAACACCCATAAATCAGTGAACGCGGAAAGCAAGGTCCGGTGGGTGGAGACTAAAAAAGCCTGGTCCATCGCGGGCTTGGAGTTTATAGACCAGTCCGCCGAGCAGCGGGACGTGATTATGGAATACCGCTTGACCTTGGGGATTTCTATCTGATTTTCCGGGGCCAGCCCTGCCGATTAAACTTTCTCGCCAAATTTAGCCAGGGCCTTTTCCTTGGTCGGGCTTACGTCGAAAACATCGGTAAACCCGAAGACCTTCAGGACTTCGCTGACCCGGTCCGAACAACCGCCGACTTTAATGTCCCCCTCCCGGGAGCGCACTTTGCGAATCCGGCCGATAATCGCGCCCAAACCTGCGGAAGTGATAAATTCCAGGTTCGATAAGTCCAGCACGATCCGGTCGACCTCGGTATTGATCAATTCATCCAGGAGCGCCTCAAATTTAGGTACTTCGCGCATGTCCATGAAGCCGATGACCGTAACCACCCGGACCTGCCCGACCTGTGCCTGCTCGAATTTTAAATGGTTCATGTACACACCTCGCGGTTAATCGGACGAAAACAGCCGGGGAGGCTAGTGCAGGTCGCGTTCTTTGACCTCGAAAACGTGCCGGTCACCAGCCGCGACTCGTTCGACTATTGTATTACGTTATAAATGTTTTAGCAAGCTTGACGAGATTCCCGGGTAGATCAGATTTCGATCAGACGGGAATCCGGACTGCCGGGCAACGAAAAAGGCAGGAGGGTCCTCCCTCCTGCCTTTTTCGTTTGCTGCGGCTGGACTTAAATAGGAAGCTTGGCTCCCAGCAGAATGTCCATGGCCGTGTCCGAGGGTTCGGGATCAGAGGCCGGACTCGTGGTGTTGGTGTTCAGACCGACCAACAAGTTAAAAACCATGCCCTCGGGCAGGCTGACGCCCAGGCCGAACGTGATGCGGCTGGTGCTGGCCGTCACGTCCTCGTAAATGGGCAAGAGGGTAACGGGGTCAATACCCGTGTACACATCCTTGTTCGTATTACCCAAGCTGGCAAATCCCGCGCGGATGGCCAGCATGGGAATGACCCAATACTCGGCGCCGATGCGGATATTGCTAATGCCGGTTTCCAGGGTGGAAACAGTACCCGCGGTTCCGTCTATGGCATAAGGCGTAGAATCGGTTGAGGTTCCGCCGGTTTCGAGCTGCACACCCACCTGAAGCTGTTTGCCCATGGCCTGCAGGCCGCAACCAATACCGATCAGGCTGCTGCTGACTTCCAAGGTGCCGGATTTGTATGAGTCGCTAACCGCCGGGGTGGTGGGATCCAGATCAAACATATCCATGGTTCCGCTGCCCCAGGTGGTTAAGGACGCGCCTGGCAGAAGAGCCATATCCTCGCCGATCGGGATATTCGCCTTGACGATGGGCGTGATTCCCAACTCGGAAACACTGGCGACTTTGTAATCAGTGGCCAGGGTGCCCAAGAAGTTGGTTGACTCGTCTTTTTCGTTGATGTCATTCATGCCGTAATCAAACAACAGGCCGGCTTCAAGCATGCTGCCCACGTTGAAAATGGCCTCGGCTGAGATAAAAAACGGCGCCTGGGAATAGGTGGTGCTGTTGGTGGCCGCGGCACCGCCCACGGTCCCTTCGGTCTCAAAAGTCACACTGTAGTCGCCCAAGTCCTGGGGATTAACCGAGCCCCCGGTGGCAGCATCCGCCAGGCCGGAAACATTGGGCCGGTCATCATCAGAATGCACGCCTACGCCCAAGGTCAGTTTGTTCTCGTCGCCGCCCAGGCCCGGTATCTCGTAACCAAGACCCACACCCCAGGACAGCACCGAAGCGGACATCTCGACTTTGCTGGTCGTGCCGCCAAATCCGGCGTAAACATTGTACGCGCCGGTTAAATCATCCGGCTTGCCGCCCGCGCCAATGTAACTGGCGCCACCGCCGATGGCAAAGCCGCCGTCAAACAGATAGCTGATAGAAGCGCCGCCGCCCAGGCCGGAGAAACCCAGTCCCTCTTCGACCACGCTTCCCACGATGGGGGTGATGGTGGTTTTTCCGCTCATCATCAAGCCTTCGATGCCGGCGCGAATGACCAGGCTGTCATCGAGCCAGTATGTCATCCCGCGGTACTCTGCGCCAGGTCTTTCGAGTTCCATGCCCGTGGTGGTGTCTTCCCGGGTAAATGTGGTGTATTCGGTTTTTTCGTTGGTGCTGCGGTAGGTCAAACCGAGATCAGACCGGTTCTCCTTTTTGTTCAGAGCCACACCGGCGTGGTTCTGGTGGTTGAAGATGGTCAAGGCCGTGGTCTCGTCCTCAATGGCCAGCGTGGCGCCGCCCATGGTGCCCACCCGGTAACTCATATTGTCCGGCCAGCGCAGGGCCAGCGCCGGGCTGGACAGGGCCAAGCTAAAGCAGACTGCCAAGCTTAAGAGAATAAGTTTTTTCAAGGTCGTTCCTCCTGTTAAAAGATGTTGAGCAATTTGCTTCGTCAGGCAATTGGTCTTTTCCGTCTTTTCTCGGCAAGCCTCTCCAGACATCCCTCCTTCCGGAAGTGAAGTCCCTGTTTTTTTTATTTGGCTTATATTCTAGCACTAATCATTTACAAACAAAATATTTTTATGAGGCCAGGGCTCACTTTTCACGTATCAGACGGGGCCTGAAAAAGGTTGCGCCTGGCCCGCCAATTAGAGTAAGGTATAGTCGGTTTATTTTTCCTCCGGTTTGTCACTAGCGGGCAGGTTGGGAGGATTCCTGATTAAAAAATCCGCGTGTAAGGAATAGGGACCAAATGCCAGCGCAAATCATAGACGGAAAAGCCGAGGCGCAGAAAATATACGCCGACCTGCCGGCCCGGGTGAACGCCTTTCGCGAGCGGAACGGGCGTCCGCCGGGATTGGCCGTGGTCTGGGTGGGCGAGGACCCGGCTTCACAAGTTTACGTCCGGAATAAGCGGAAAAAAAGCGAAGAACTGGGCCTGGCTTCCTTTAAGCACGATCTGCCGGCCACAACCAGCGAGGACGAGGTGCTGACTTTGATCGAACGCCTCAACCAGGACCCGGCCGTGGACGGAATTTTGGTGCAAATGCCCCTGCCGCCGCAGGTGAGCGAGGAAAAAATCGTTCACGCCATCTCTTTGGACAAGGATGTGGACGGCTTTCACCCTGAAAACAGAGGACGCTTGTTTTCCGGGAGGCCGCGGTTTGTGCCCTGCACGCCGGCCGGGATCATGACCTTGCTCCAAAGTACCGGCGTGGCCTTGCGGGGAAAGAAAGCCGTGGTGGTGGGGCGTTCCCTGTTGGTGGGCAAGCCCGTGGCCATGCTTCTTTTACAGGACAATGCCACCGTGACCATGTGCCATTCCCGCACCGAGAATCTGGATGCCGAATGCCGGGCGGCCGATATCCTGGTGGTGGCGGTTGGAAAAAAATCCTGCGTGCTGGGTGATTGGATCAAACCGGGCGCGGTGGTCATCGACGTGGGCATTAACCGGGACGAAAGCGGGTTGTGCGGGGATGTGGCGTTTGAGCAGGCGCGCGAGCGCGCGGCCTTCATTACGCCCGTGCCCGGCGGCGTGGGTCCCATGACCATTGCCATGCTCATGGTCAATACGTTAAAAGCAGCGGAAGCCAGAGAGGAGATAAACCGTTCATGAGTTCATTAGCCCAACAAAAAACAAGCCTCCGGGTCAATGCCAGGCGATTATTAAACGGCAAACCCGTGAGGCGCAGCAACGCGTTTAAAGAAGAGTCCTGGCGTGTTTTACGGATCATGTCCGAATTGGTCGACGGCTTTGAGATGATGTCCAGAATCGGCCCGGCGGTCACGGTATTTGGCTCGGCCCGTACGCGGGCCGGGAACAAAAATTATCAGTTGGCCCGCACCATTTCCTACAAACTGGCCAAGGCCAGGTACGCCATTATCACCGGCGGCGGCCCGGGCATCATGGAGGCGGCCAACCGGGGCGCCAACGAGGCCGGCGGCCTTTCCGTGGGGCTGAACATCGAACTGCCCGAAGAGCAGCAGGTGAATCCTTACGTCAACATGCCAATCGGCTTCAGGTATTTTTTCGTGCGCAAGATCATGTTCATCAAGTACGCCTCGGCGGCCATCATCATGCCCGGCGGGCTGGGAACCCTGGACGAGTGCTTCGAACTCATGACCCTGATACAAACCGAGAAAATCCTCCCGTTTCCCGTCATTTTGGTGGGGCGCAGCTACTGGCAGGGCCTGGTGGACTGGATGCAGAATACCATGGTCAAGCAGGGCAACCTGGACCGGAAGGAAATGAAGATCTTCAAGGTTCTGGACGATCCGGACCAGGTGGTCCGGGAGGTGAAAAAACAGGCCAAAACCATTCGTCGCCGGACCGAGAATTTTTAATACCATAGCTGTCTAAAATGAAGGTATATACTTTTAACACTTCGTCCGGGAGGCTTATTTTTTCAGGAAAAAACGCACCATCAGTAACGATAGGGCAACAGTTGACCATATCGTCCTGACCGGCTTGAGCGTATGACTGCAGAGCCGATTTTCCTGAAAAAATAAGCCTCCCGGACGAATAGCTTACATGCTGGTTTTTCTAATTTGGACACGTATAACTAAATTCGCTAAGTTAAACGCGGATTTTCCACCTGTGAAGGCGAGGTTTTAAAATTCAGAGCAGGGCGGTTTGACGTTGCGACCGGGTTTGGGTTGGAAGTTGCCATCTTGTGGATTGACAGGCACTCTCCTTGTTTGGTAGGATTGCTGCCGATATTCGGGCCTCGTGAAGGGCTGCACTAGGAGGGTACCCCGCGGGCAAGACCGCGGGTTTTTTTTTAATGACCTCGAACATTCACCAGCTTCATATAATAAAGAAACCGCTTCAGCTCCCCCTGGTCGCGATTACCCAAGTTGACCGGTTGGTACGGCGCTGGCTGGATCACCCGGATCCGTTTCTGAAGCGACTTTTGAAATTTTCCGCGATTTCCCGCGGCAAGCGGCTGCGCGCGCACGTGACCCTGCTGGCCGCGCAAGCCTGCGGCCGGGTCAATCCCAAGGTCGTGCGCCTCGCCACCGCGTACGAGTTGTTCCACTACGCCACGCTCATGCACGACGACGTCCTGGATCACGCCCGGGAGCGCCGGCACCGGCCAACGCTCAACCACCACTACGGGAATGAAGTCGCGGTACTGGTAGGGGACTTTCTTTTCACACAGGTCATGCGCATTGTTTTCGAAAATTTGCCGGCCGCGCTCCAGGGCATAGTTGTCCGGGCCGCCGGCCAGGTGTGTCTGGGCGAGATTCTGGAGCATCGCTTTCGCGGAGACCTGGGGCTCTCGCGCCCGGCGTATCTGAAGGTAATTTCCCACAAAACCGCCAGCCTGTTCGCGGCCTGTGGCCTGGGCGGCGCCCGCCTGGCGGGCGGGACGAAAAACCAAAGCGATGGCCTGTGGGAGTACGGACAAAATTTCGGACTGGCCTTCCAGATCCGGGACGACATTCTCGACCTGGTGGGGAAAGTCCGCCGGACCGGCAAGCCCGTGGGCACGGACTTGAAAGAAGGCCGGATCACCCTGCCCGTCATCCTGGGGCTGCGGGGGCTGCCCACCCGCGAGCGGGGCAAGTTCCGGCAGGCCGTGCGGTCCGGTAAAAATATCGCGTTCATTCAAGACACGCTGGTCCGGCAGGGGTTTGTCGCCCGGGCCCAGTCCGAGGCCGTAAAATACGCCCAGCGGGCGGAAAACGCCCTGGCCGCCTTCCCGGACAGCCGGGCCAAGCAACAGCTGATCAGCCTGGCCCGTTTTGCCGTGGAACGCGACCGTTAACGGACGGAAGCAGCAAGACTAAGGAGCCTGAACCGTGGAGCACGTTGGTCCGTATACCACTATTGTCATTGCCCTGGCCGTGGGCTTCCTGTGTTTGTTCGCGGGCGTGCTGATTTCCTGGCTGCTCAGTCCCCATAACCCCACACCGCTCAAACTGGAACCCTATGAGTGCGGCGAACCCACCGTGGGCCCGGCCCGTGTGCGCCTGCGGACCATGTTTTATCTCTTTGCCCTGGTCTTCGTGATCTTCGACGTGGAAGTGATCTTTCTGTTCCCCTGGGCCGTGGCGTTCCGGGAGCTGGGCCTGTTCGCCTTCCTGGAAATGCTGGCTTTTATCGGGATCCTGCTGCTGGGGCTGGCCTATGCTTGGCGCAAAGGAGCCTTGACATGGCGGTAATTGAAAAAATAAGCGGGATGGTGGAAAAATTTCCCGGTGGCGGTATTCTGCTCACCACGGCGGAATTTTTCGTTAACTGGGGAAGGAAAAATTCGCTGTGGCCCCTGACCTTCGGATTGTCCTGCTGCGCCATCGAGATGTTTTGCACCGGCGCGCCCCGGTTCGACTGGGCGCGTCTGGGCAACGAGGTGCTGCGGGCCTCGCCCCGGCAGGCGGATATGATGATCGTAGCCGGAACCGTGTGCTGGAAGATGGCGCCGCGGATTCAGCGCCTCTACGAGCAACTGGGCGAGCCGCGGTATGTAATCGCCATGGGCGCCTGCGCGGTGTCCGGCGGACCGTTTCACTTCGATTCCTACGGCACGGTGCGCGGCGTGGATAAACTGATCCCCGTGGACGTGTATCTACCCGGCTGTCCGCCCAAGCCCGAAGCGCTCCTCTACGCGATCCTGGAGTTGGAAAAAAAGATTTCCCAAGAGCGGCTGCCCGGCCGGTCCCCGGAGGAGCAGCGCGTCGATGCCTGACCTGAATCTCTCCGCCCTGCAGAAAGCTCTGTCCTCAGCCGCCCTGGAACCCGGCGGCGCGTTCGGGCCCGTCGTGCGTCTGCCCCTGGCCAGCGATCTGCCCGCCACCTGCCAACAGTTGCGGAGCCAGCCGGAGCCGGGAATTGACGTGCTGGAAGATTACACGGCCTTGGACCTGGGCGAGGGCTTTGAGCTGGTCCTGCACCTGGTGAGTTCCGCGGACGTAACCCGGCGCCTAACCGTGAAAGCGCCGGTCTCGCGCCAAACCCCCGAGGCGCCCAGCCTGGTGGCGTGTTATGGCAGCGCCGAGTGGTATGAGCGGGAAATATTCGATATGTTCGGGATCCGCTTTACCGGACACCCGGACCTGCGCCGAATACTGCTCCCCGAAGATTGGGAGGGATATCCCCTGCGCAAGGATTATAGCGACGACAAGCTGCTCAAGCGGCCGGGGAACTGATATGTCCAAAGCCGAAACCCTCCAGACCATTGAGTATCCGCCGGCGCTGCAGACCGAGACCCTGACCCTGAACATGGGGCCGCAGCATCCCAGCACGCACGGGGCCCTGCGGATCATTCTGCGGTTGGATGGGGAGCGGGTGGTTTCCGCCCAGCCGGACTTCGGATACGTGCACCGCGGGTTCGAAAAAATGGCCGAAGCCATGACTTACCCGCAGTACGTGTATCTCACGGACCGGCTGGACTATCTCTCGGCGCTCTTTAACGAATGGTCCTATTGCCTGGCCTGCGAAACCCTGGCCGGGCTCAAGGTGCCCCGCCGGGCCGAGTACCTGCGGGTCATCACGGGGGAGCTCTGCCGGATTTCCAGCCACCTGGTCTGGCTGGGCAGCATGGGCATGGACTTGGGGGCCTTCACGCCGCTCACGTACACCTTCCGCGACCGCGAAATGATTCTGGAAATATTCGACCGGCTGTGCGGGCAGCGCATGACCTTCAATTACCTGCGCATCGGCGGCGTGGCGCGCGACCTGCCCGCGGGATTTACGGAACAAACCCGGGCCTTTTTAAAATATTTCGAGCGTATGCCGGACCTCTACGACCAGTTGCTTTCCGAGAACGCCATTTTCCTCGGGCGCGTGCGCGGCATCGGCCGGCTCTCGCCCGAGACCGCGCATCATCACGCCGTGACCGGTCCCAATCTTCGGGGCTCGGGCGTGCCCCTGGATTTGCGTAAAAGCGAACCGTATTCGGTGTATCCGGAGTTCGAGTTCAAGGTCTGCATTGAAACCGAGGGCGACGCCCTGGCCCGGTACCGGGTGCGGGTGGAGGAAATGCGGCAGAGCGCGCGCATCATTGCCCAGGCTCTGGATAATTTGCCGGCCGGAGAGATCACGGCCAAAGTATCGCGCGTATTCCGGCCGCCGGCCGGCGAGGCCTATGTGCGCGTGGAATCATCCCGCGGTATTCAGGGCTTCTACCTGGTTTCCGACGGGTCGGTCAAGCCCGCCCGGTGCCGCATCCGCGTGCCGAGTTTTGCCAACCTCTCGCTGCTACCCAAGTTGCTGGCCGGTGTGAAGATCGCGGACATTGTGGCCATTTTGGGCAGCATTGATTTTATTGTGCCCGAGATTGACCGATGAACTATATCTACGCTCCCGCTGAACTCATTACCCGGCTGCACGACGGCTTGCTGCAACTAACCGTCTGGGCCGGACTCCCCCTGGTGCTGGGCGAGGTGTTCGGTACGGCCCTGGTCATGCTGGGCCTGTTCGCCGGCTGCGCCGTGGTGGTCATGGTCCTGGTTTACGCGGAACGGAAAATCGCCGGCCACATGCAGGCCCGCCTGGGCCCCATGCGCGTGGGCTGGCACGGCGTGCTGCAAGTTGTGGCGGACACCATCAAGCTGCTGCTCAAGGAAACCCTCATTCCGGGCCGGGCCGAGCGGGGATTGTACCGGGCCGCGCCCTACGTGGTTTTTCTGTCCGGGTTTCTGGCCCTGATCGCCCTGCCGCTGGACCGGGATCTGGTGCCCCTGCGCCTGAACCTGGGCCTGATCTATCTGTTGGCCGCGGGCACACCCGGCGTGATCGGCATTCTTATGGCCGGCTGGAGCTCGGGCAACAAGTACTCGCTGCTGGGCGGCATGCGCAGCGCCGCCCAGATGATCAGTTACGAAGTGCCGCTCCTGCTCTCGATCCTGGGCGTGGTCATGATCGCTCAAACCCTGGACCTGCCCACCCTGGTCGAAGCGCAGCGCGTACCGTACATTGTGCTGCAACCGCTGGCGTTCCTGATTTTCCTGGTGGCTGCGGTGGCGGAAACCAACCGGAATCCCTTTGACATCCCCGAAGCGGAATCCGAACTGACCGCCGGTTTTCACACGGAGTACGGCGGCATTCGCTTTGCGTATTTTTTCCTGTCCGAGTACGTCCACATGTTCGTGCTCTCGGCCCTGGGGGCCACGCTTTTCCTGGGCGGCTGGCGCGGACCGCTGCTGCCGGGCTGGCTCTGGCTCCTGGTGAAAACCGGCGCCATTTTATTCGTGTTTTTCTGGTTCCGCTGGACGTTTCCGCGCCTGCGGGCCGACCAGTTGATGGACCTGGGCTGGAAGGTTTTGCTGCCCCTGGCGTTTATCAACATTCTCGTGACCGGATTGATATTGGTTTTAATTTAA
>JAUXBQ010000040.1 GCA_030619365.1 candidate division FCPU426 bacterium
CCAGGAGATCGGGGAGATTACGGATACCATTTCCTCGATTGCCGACCAGACCAACCTGTTGGCTCTAAACGCAGCCATTGAGGCCGCCCGGGCGGGAGATGCGGGAAGAGGTTTTACCGTAGTGGCTGAGGAAATCCGCAAACTGGCCGAAAGTTCGGCGGAAGCGGCTTATAAGATAAACCAGCTTATCAAGGGAATCCAGAAAACATCCCAAGAGGCGGTAGACTCTTCAGTATCCGGTTTTCAAGAAGTAGTGGAAGGCAGAAAGATCGTGGAAAATACCAGCCAGACATTTAACAAGATACTCGAATCGGTTGAGCATACTACCAAGGCGGCAAAGGATATTGTGATTGCCAGCGAACATCAGCTGGAACTAGCCGAAAAAGTAAAAGTCGCCATGAAAGAAGTGGCCAAAGTAGCCGAACAATCATCCGAAGCCAGTAATCAGACATCGGCCTCGGTCGAGGAACAGACCGCATCCATACAACAGATGTCAAGCTCATCCGCGGAACTTGCGCATATGGCGGTAGGTTTAAAAGAGATGGTCGATAGATTCAAGTTAAATGATAAGTCTAAAACTAAAGTTCAGTCCGCTAAGTCAAGTTAGTAATAGTGTCGGGGAACGTTCCGGCCTTCCCCCGATTTAATATGTTAACCGCTTCATTCCCGGCTTTCAAGCCGGGGATGAAGCGGCTTTGTAATAATGGTTTTAACAGATCATATATAATTTTCCCGACCAGAGGAGGTTATCGAATGGGACTCCCGTTGGTCGCCCGCTCTTAGAGCGGGGAAATTGAATGGACACAAAGTTAAGATTCTTCATTGTTCTTCTCATATTCCATCGGGTTTTTGTATCCTAAATACGCAGGCCGCCCATAACTCTTGTAATCTTGTAATACAGTTCGATATATCCCGATATATCCGAACATACTCAGCGACGCTTCTTCACGGCTTTGGTGACTCTCCCGGTATATATGTTCCATCTTGCTTGCCTCATTTCACTCCAAAGGCGGAAACCGCATACATGCCGAAACCCAAAAAGACCGGCCCTGACCTGTTCGATCAGGCGCTGGCGCGCAATGCCGGTCAGTCGCCTCTGGCGGACCGGGTTCGTCCCCTTACGCTGGATGAAGTCCGGGGCCAGGAGCACCTGCTGGGCGCGGGCAAAGTGTTGCGTCAGTCCATTCTGCAAGATCAATTGCCGTCGATCATTTTCTGGGGCCCGCCGGGATCGGGAAAAACCACGCTGGCCCGCCTGATTGCCCGTTATACGGGCGCTGATTTCCACGGCTACTCGGCGGTAACATCCGGCATTAAGGAGTTGAAGGAAGTGCTGGTCGCCGCCCGGGACCTGAAGAAATTCCATCAGCGCCGGACCATTCTGTTCATCGACGAAATCCACCGTTTTAATAAAGCCCAGCAGGACGCTTTTTTACCCGCCGTGGAACAGGGGACCATTGTGCTGGTGGGCGCCACGACCGAGAACCCGTCATTTGAGGTGAATGCCGCGCTTTTGTCGCGCTGCCAGGTTTTTGTGTTGAAGACGCTGACTTCAAAGGACCTGGAGGCGATCATCCAGGGCGCGTTGACTGACCCGGAGCGGGGGCTGGGCGCGCGGCAGCTTGAGCTGCAGCCGGATGCCCGGCAATATTTGGCCCAACAAGCCCACGGCGACGCGCGGTCCGCGTTAAACGGATTGGAATTGGCCGCCGCCCTGGCGGGCGTGTCCGGCAGCCCGCAGATTACCCGGGTCCTGGCGGAAGAGGCCATGCAGAAAAAGGCCCTGCGCTATGACAAGGACGGTGAAGAGCATTACAACCTGATTTCCGCCCTGCATAAAAGCGTGCGCGGCTCAGACCCGGATGCCGCGGCGTATTGGCTGGGGCGGATGCTGGAAGCCGGGGAAGACCCCCGTTACTTGCTGCGGCGCCTGGCGCGTATGGCGAGTGAGGATATCGGCCTGGCTGATCCCCAGGCGCTGGTCATGGCAGCCAGCGCCAAACAAGTGTTTGATTTTATCGGTCTGCCCGAAGGCAAGCTGGCTCTGGTGGAGCTGGCCGTATATTTGAGCCTGGCCCCCAAGAGTAATGCCCTGGAAGCCGGTTATTTCAAAATCCTGCGGTCGATCCAGGATCATGGGGAACTGGAGGTGCCCTTGCATATCCGGAATGCGCCCACCGCTCTGATGCGTTCTTTGGGATACGGAAAGGATTACCAATACGCGCATGATTATCCGGAGCATTGGGTGGCGGATGATTATCTTCCGGAGCAACTTCGCCAGGACCGGTTTTATCAGCCCGGCGCTCAGGGCTGGGAAGGGGAACGCGCCCGGCAGCTGGAGGAACGCCTTCGCAAAAGGGAGCAAGCCCGTCTCCAAAAGCAACCACGGCCGATAAAACCGGAGGAATAGGCGCATCCCGAATTCCCAGGTGAAAGCACAAAGTATTTTGTAATAAAATCAGAAGGGGGACCCTCTAATAGAAAGAAGGTCAAAATCGTTCCTTCCCAAAGGCGGTGAATTCAAATATGCCGGAAGCCGGTGATCCCCGCGTAAAGGCCCAGCCGAACAAACGGCTCCCTTGGTATTTTCTCGCCATCCTCGCTTTTTTTATGCTTCCCATTACTTTCCTTCTGGAAAAGTGTAAACCCATCCAGGTCCCGGCTTTTCTGAAATCCCTGGCCGGCATCATGCTTTTGGGATACGCCTGGAGTTATCTGGTCTCATCCAGCGGGTGGTGGACGTTCAACCCGGCGACCATGCTGGGCTGGGAAGCGATTCTCCATATGCCCCTGGAAGAACTGCTGTTTTACCCGCTTGGCGGCTCCTTAAGCATCCTGGTTTACATCGCCTGGTCCGGGCAGGATTGCGACCAGGCCCGCGCCGGGAAATCCTACCTGTTAATTTTAGGCGGAATTACACTTTGCGTGCTGCTGGCCGTGCTGGTATCCCTGCGGCAAAATGGGAAAATACCCTGGTATGTTCTCAGTCAGGTCGTGTTGTTCAACGGGCTGAGTATCGGCCTATGGTTCCGGGCTTCCTCCCGTGTCTTGGCCCGGCCGGCCGCGCTGACCGTGGCGGTTCTGACCGTAATAGGTTTTTTCTGGAATTGGCTGGCGTTTACGCAAACCTGGTGGGCCTACCACGCCACGCTGGGCTGGATGTTTCCGCCCCAAGTGCCGGTGGATGACTGGAACTTTTTTATTTTTGCCCCCCTGGCCGCCGCCTCGTTGTACGAATTCTATGCTTCCCGCAGAGGATCAGGCTGATGTGGCCCTGGTATTTCATCATGGATGTGGGACTCTGGACACTCGCGGCAGCCGTGGTATTCTGGGCTTGGCCCCATCTCGGCCATTGGTGGCGTTTGAGCGCCTGTTTGACCGCGGGATTGGTGATGATTTTACAAAGCCTAAATGAAGTACTCAGCCGTCAGGTATTCCAGGCCTGGACTTTTTCCTATGAACACAACCGGATGGTCGGCGTCACTTTTCTGGGCGAACCCCTGGAAGAACACCTTTTTTGGTGGGCGTTTGCCTGGATGCTGCCGTTTTTTTACCTGGGCCTGGTGGCTTGGTTTGGAAAAAGAGACCGGAAACACGGGCGGCCGGTGAAAGTGAGCGCGCATGAGTAACCAGCGCCTGCGCCGGCCTCGGGGAGCCTACCGCTACCAGGAAGGTCAGCGGGGATTGTACTGGTTTTGGTGGTTGCTCGGGGTATGCGCGCAAGTCGTGATTTTATTGCCCGGTGTCATTAAATCGTTGCATTTCAGAGCCATGCTGGTAACGTCTTGCTTGTTCGTGGTCCTGATCTTTGTCCTCGAAAACCTGGGTATTTACCTGGGGTGGTGGATCTGGAATGAACGGAAAATTCTTGGTCCCAAGGTTTTGTTGCTTCCACTGGAGGAGTTTTTGCTATACTTCGTCGTAGTGCCATCTGTCTTGATTACTCTGGTTTATTGCTTTAAAATCGTCCGATATTTTGACCGGAGGAGAAAATAACATGTGGCAGACTATCGTCGCCTGGCGCGGCGAATTGCTGACGCTTGCGGCTTTACTGATATCCTGGCTGGTTTTTCGCTACCGGTTGAAAAGAAATTTTTGGCACATGTGGATACCGGGTGCGATCCTGGGCCTGGCCGTGGAATTCATGACCGAGCCGGAATGGACCTACTCCCTGCAATGTTACCTCTGGCGGGATATTTCCCCTTTCGTGATCGCGGGCTGGGGCATTGTCTTTACCTGGCTTGTGACGATTTCCGATTATTGCTATCGCAAAATGTTTGGCGCGCCCCCGGGAACGCGAGGGCCCCGGGACCCGCGCCTGTGGCTGACGGATATCATCGTCGGGATACCTCTTTTCCTGGGCAACGAGCTTTTTGGTCTTCACATAATAAAAATATGGCAGTACAATACGGTATTGCGCTGGGACACCATGATCCCCCTGATTGATTATCCTCTGGAGGGGTTGGTGGCGATCATATGCTTCAGTCTGGCTGTGCCGGCCGCGGTGCGATACTGGAAAGGATATAAATAATTTTGGGATCAGGTGTCTTGTTGCAGGAATTTAAGTTAATCCGGGTCGTGCTCAGGATTAACGCGGTCAGCGCGCTGGCTTTCATACCTCTTTTTTGGAAATTCATTCCACCCGCCAATCATTTTGCGTTTTTAACCATTTTGGTTTTAACTGTCGTGTACAGCGCGGGGCTTTATTTTTGGCTGAATGACAGAAATTATCGCGTCATTGCCTTGATATTAATATTTCTTTTAACGGTTTTTAATACCGTTGGTTTGTTCGTCCATCCGCTGTCGCGTCATTTTATTATCGCCTTGCTGATCTTTACCTTTATTCTTGGCATCAATGTTTTGGTGGTTAGCTGGCCTGATGTATTGGTCACCAATATCCTATTGTACGCGACCGTCAGCGTGATCGTCTGGCTGCCTCAGACCGGTGTGCGTCAATCGCTGGCAGGATACGGAATCGATGCCACGATTGCCGCCATTGCCCTGTCTATTTATTTTGCGCTTATACTACTTTTAGGCACGGGTTTGGTTGAAGTGAAGCGCAAGACCGAGGGGAAACTCCGCGAACTCAATAAAAATCTGAATCAGCGCGTGGAGGAAAAGGTCACCGAAATCCAGCAGACCCAGGAGCAGTTGGAACGCATCCTGCGTCACATTCCGGTGGGCGTGGTCATCGTGGATGAGCGGCTCAATGTCATCTATACCAACGGCGTGCATTTTCAGTTCTCCCTGCAGGAAGGGAAGGCGCGGGAACATCCGAAAACGCTGCTGCCCCTGGAGCTGCTGCGCGAACAGTTTTTAAAGGAGAAAGCGCCCAGGCTTCTGGAGAACCGCGAAGATTTGGTCGGGCACCGGCTGGAATTCATCCGTCCGGACCAGCATCTCCTGATCATCCGTTACTCCTTCGTGTGCGTGCGGCTGGCCTCGGAAAAAGGGGAATTGCTCCGGCTGGTGCTGGTCACGGAAAACATCACCGGGGAAGAAACCCTGCGCAACAAATTGGTGCGGACCAATCAATTGGCCGAAATGGGCAAAATGGCCGCCAGCCTCGTGCACGCGGTGAATAATCCCCTGGCCGGCATCAAGCTCAACCTGGAACTGATGGAAATGGGGCTGCTCAACTCGGACAAGCGGGAAAAGATATTCGCCACCCTGACCAAGGGCGTGAATCGCATAGACCGGATTATCCGGAGTTTCCTCTCCTTCGCCCGTCAGGAGCGGCCCCGGAAGCAATGGACCCGGATTCAAACGATTCTGCGCGATACGCTGGACATGACCGCCAACTACCAGCCCTATCACGGCATTCAGGTGCGCCTGGAGTGCGATCAGGACCTGCCGGCCATTGCCGTGGACCGCCTGCGCCTGGAGCAAGTCTTTGTCAACCTGATCAATAACGCCCGGGACGCCATGACGCGCGGCGGCGGGGAGCTGCTTATCCACTGCGGGCAGGAGGACGAACACCTGGTCATCCGCGTTCAGGACAGCGGAAAAGGCATCAAGCCGGAGGATCTGCCCAAGATATTTACGCCCTTTTTTACCACGAAAGAACGGGGGCATGGCACGGGCCTGGGGCTGGCGACCAGCTACGGCATCATTCAGGAGCACGGGGGGAGCCTGGAAGCCGAGAGCCGCGAAGGCGCCGGCGCCACCTTTACCATCCGTCTGCCCATCATCAGCCAGGAGACAAAAAAGGGTGGGGGCTAAAACGCGCCGGATTTTAGTCGTGGAGGATGAACCGGCCATTCGCGAGGCTGTGGTGGTTTTTCTGTCCCATCTCAACTACCGGATGGACCAGGCGGAAAACGGTATTGAAGCTTTGCATTATATCAAAAGCAATTCCTACGATCTGATCATCCTGGATATTAAAATGCCTTACATCAATGGCCGGCAGCTTATGGAAATACTCGCCGAAAACCGCATTCGCATTCCGGTGCTGGTCATGTCGGCCGTCGCTCAGGCCGAGGTGTTATTCCAGGAAAAGGGCCGTTTGGAGAAAACCTTTGACTTGAAAACGCTGCGGGAAAAAGTGGAGGAAATCCTGGGACTGGAGTAACCTATCAGTCATGGTACTAACATGACTGATAGGTTACGAAGCATTTGAACCTTAAAACAGATAATATTCAAATGCGGTCAATTTTCGATTTTCTATTCTCAACGCTTACTTTATCAGTACTATAACTGATAGGTTGCGGACTGGACGACCGTGCGGGTGGCGGTTGACACGTGTTTGTGTTATATTCTTTATTCATAAGTATTATGAAAGCAAAGGAGACCGGAATACCATGGGAAGAAAACTGAGAATCAAGGCCAGCGGCGAGCGCCAACAATTCCTGCTGGGCTTGGGTATTTTCTTTGGCGCTTATATGCTGTCCTATATCTGGGTGCTCTTTATCATGCCCATTTCCGCCGCGGCGGCGGGGCCCTATGCCCTGATTGCTTTTGTGTCCGGCGTGCTCGTGTCCATTGTCCTGATTTTCAGCCGTCACTCGGTCATGGGATTGGGCGGCAGCCTGGCGGCGATTTTGTACGTGGTATTTTTCGCCGTGACCTGGCCCCTGGTAAGATAATGGAAAGATAAATGAAAAGATAATACGTAAAGCGGAGATCACAGGGCCTTGACATTTGTCAATTGTATGAAATAATAAACTACCACGCGTTTGGATGAACCCGAATTTCAGTATTGCACGTTTCCACCTTCAAGTTGAAAGAACCGCGCAGGGGCTTGGCAGGTCCCGGCACGCGTCACGCCAGCGGAGGTTACCCACAGGTCCATGGAAGACAACATTTCCAATTTAATGAAAATGGAAAGGTCCATGGAGGCCTTTATCGAGGAATACGTGAATTCCTTCCTCAAGTGGGAAGCGATACAGTATTTTCATGACCACCCCCGGACCGCCTTCAAACTGGAGGAGCTGGCCCGGACCCTGAATCGCCCGGGCAAGACCCTCAAGAAAGAACTCCAGGAATTGAGCCGGGCGGGTTTGCTGAAGGAAGAGAAGTCCGGCAAGACGATTGTCCTGACCTATGCCCCGGGACCGACGCCCGCGGAAGTGGAATTAAGGAACACCGTGGAGCGTTTCATCCACCTGTGCCAGGATCGCGAGGGACGGTTGCGGGTCATTTATAAACTCTTGAAGAACGGGAACCCGATTGAAGGGTGAGTTCTTCTCCGCGGCCTCCGCGTCCGGGGGCTGTGTCTCGTTTCAAGTCCGGCGACTTTTTCTTTTATCCTCCTTTAAAAAAAACCAACGAGGCAGATGCCCCTGTAGGGAACAGGCATGCCTGTTCCCTACCTAAGGGCCTGAATAATTACCTGGCGAAAGGGAGTTGAAATCTGGCGCGGGAACCCTTAAAATGTCATGTATGGTACAGAAACCTGAATAATTACCCGAGGAGGGTTCAAGACATGCGACCAAGACAAAATAATAGCGGCCTCTCTTGGTTGAGTTGGCGGGGAGGCGTACTGTTGGGCGTGGCAGCCGCCTTGGTGGTTGTGTTCGGATGCGGCTCGGCCAGGGAGAACCAGGCACAGATTCGCCCTCCGGCGGTGGCCGGGACGTTCTATCCGGAAAACCAAAAGCAACTGAACGAAATTTTAAAGAAGACGTTTTTCAAAGCGCCGCCACCCAAGCTGGCGGGAGAATTGAAGGCCCTGCTCCTGCCGCACGCGGGTTATGTATACTCGGGCGTGATTGCCGCCATCGGCATGAAGGCCTTGGCCAAGCGGGACATCGACACGGTGTACATCATCGGAACCGCGCATTACGCCGACGTGGGCGGGGCCTTGATTTGGCAGGGCAAAGCCTTCCGCACGCCCCTGGGAAATTATCCGGTGGATCTGCAAGCGGTCCGGGAGCTTTTGAAGACCTGCCCGGACATCCACCTGTTGCCCCGGGCCTGGGTGAAGGAACATTCCGTGGAAGTTATGGTTCCGTTTTTGCAAAAAGTCGCGCCCCAGGCCAAGCTGGTGCCCCTGCTCATGGGAACCTCCACCTGGGAGGAAATCTGGTCAATCGCGGAAGCCATCGCCGTCCAGGCGAAGTTGCGCAAGGCCGTGATTATCGTCTCCTCGGATCTCTCCCACTATCCCACCTACGCCGACGCCAAGGTGATCGACAAGAAAATGCTCGCCTCGGCCCTGAAAATGAAGCCCTACCAACTTGATACCTTTGACCGGGAAATCATGTCCCGCGGCATTCCGGGTTTGTCCTGCACGATCTGCGGCCTCTCCGCGCTTAAGACCACCATCATCGCGGCCTCGCTCTTGGGCGCGAACCAGGGGCAATTGCTGCACTACGCGAATTCGGGCGATGTGACCAACGATAAAAAACGGGTGGTGGGATACGCCGCCGCGGCGTTTGTGCAGGTCGAGGGCCAGCCGGCCGTCCGGGTGGAAAAACCCCGGGATAACCTGGAGGTTAAACTCACGCAGGACCAAAAACAGGAGTTGCTGAACATTGCCCGGGCCTCCATTACCGAGGGACTGGCCACCGGCACCCAAATGATGCCCACCACCACTCAGCAGGAGCTCTTGGAGCGGTATCCGATTTTCGTCACCCTGAAACGGGACGGTATGCTACAGGGGTGCATCGGCATGACCCAAGCCCGGCTGCCGCTTTACCAGGCCGTGGCGCAAATGGCCTGCGCCGCCGCCTTCGAGGACCCCCGTTTCAAGCCCCTCAAGGCCGAGGAACTTCCGTACACGGATATCGAAATCTCCGTGCTGTCGCCGTTGAAGAAAATTGATGACCCGGCCCAGATTATTCTGGGCATTCACGGCGTCATGGTGAAACGCGGCGATCGCACCGGTTTGTTCCTGCCCCAAGTGGCCACGGAGACCGGTTGGAGCAAGGAAGTTTTTTTAAACAAACTGTGCCAGCAAAAAGCGCAACTCCCGCCGGACGCCTGGCGAGACAAGAAAACCGAGTTGTATGTCTTCCGCGTACTATCATTTACCGGACCCGCTCCGGAGACCCCGGGTCCCTGACGACGCCGCGTACTACCGTCAGGATCTGTTTCTTCGCGGCTTGCCGACAACCCGGTTCGAACAAACGGGGGCCTGAACGTGGTATTGCTTGCGAATCTTCTCCAACCCGCCCTCGCCCTTAGGTTGCCATGGAAATAATGCTGGGACTGTTGCTGGGAGCGGCTATTGCCGGCTATATGGTTTTGCATCCCCAGGCCATAGGGTTTTCTTTCCCGAATTTAAGCGGGGAGTGGGCAGTGCGTCCCACCTGGCCGCGCCTTTTAACCTATTTGGCCGGCCGCTGGCTGGGTTATAGTCTGCTGGGACTGGGCTTGGGGTGGCTGGGTAATGCCGTAGGGAGCCCGGTGATTTACCGGCTGGCATTCACCGCTTGCGGGTTATTGGCGGTTTTTATGCTCCTCTTTCTGGCCACCAACCAATCTCCGGAAATGGTTTTAGTTCGCTTAAGTGATCCCTCCGGTTTCAGCATCCCGATTTTTCCCATGGGAATTCTTTCGGCCAGCCTGGCCGTGGCCCCCGCCCTGGCCGGTATGCTGCTGTGCGTGGCAAAACATCAGCAATTCGCTGGATTCATATTTTTTACCAACATATTTCTGGGAAATGCAGTATTCAGCCTGCCGGTGTTGCTTAACATGAAATGGACAAAAGCGGTTTATTTCAAGAAAGTTTACCGATTTGTTGTACTTATTTGCGCTATGGTCGTTCTCGTTACAAGTATTTTAGATTTAATAAAATCCTAGGAAAAAGGGAATATAAAAAGGGAAACGTGAATATAAAGTAGTGTTACAAATCTTGACACATTATCTATAAAATGATATATTTAAATATATATAATGGGTGAATTAACGACATATTAGAGGGGAGAGCACTCCTAGAATCACAATATTCCTTTCTAAAAATATCCATAAATATTTTAAAAATACTTTCTTACCTATTTGCCGCATTAGGTATTATTGGCGCTCTGGTTATTCTATTCGGTAAAACCCAAGGATCAGACAAATTGGCGAGCATAGGCGTTCTATTTATCGGGGGTCTTTATTTTCTAATACTTTACCTGATTGCGGACGTGATCCGGCTCTTTATCAGCATTGACGTCCGTCTGAAAAAAATAGAAGGCCCCAATCAATCGTCCCAGAGGGAAATCCGCTAAGGCACAGGAGGGATTTTATTACAATGATACCGCTCAATGATACAGCGATGAAAATCAAAAGGACGATACCTCTCATCCCGGGCCGGCGTATTCTATTAGCGAGCCTGTGCTTGGGCCTGCTGCTCATGCCGGGCCTGGCCCTTTCCAAACAGTTTATCGACAATCTGACCACGGATTTTTACGGCGGAAAAGAAGACAACATCCAAATAGGTCAGAATCTCGACGGCAACCTGACCCTGGCGCCGTATAGAATGCTCGGGAGTTGGACCACGACTTCCGGGCCCTCCAACGCGTCACTGTATTTGGCGGACGCCACGGTGTATAACGGAAAAATTTATTTGAGCGGCGGGTTCGGCAGCGCGGAGTCCACTTCCTTTGGCGGGCCGGAGACCGCGAACGCCATAAATAAAGTCTGGTACGGGACCATGCTGACCGACGGCTCGATCGATGAATGGAAAGAAGTAGACGATAAGTCGCGGCTGCCCCAACCGACTTACGGGCACTCCTCGGTCGTTGTCAACGGCCGGTTGTACATCATCGGCGGGCGCAGCACGGGTGAGGTGCCGCTTTCCGCCGTGTACTGGGCAAAAATACTGGGTCACGACGGTACCATCAAGGCGTATTACAAGAGTAATACCTGGACGGCCGTGGCCTCCTTGCCCGAACCCCGTTTTAGGGCCCGCTCGGTTTATTTTGAGGGCCGGATTTACGTACTCGGCGGTCAGGACGAGAATAACGTGGCTACCAATACGGTATATTACGCCGATGTCCAGCCCGGCGGGGATATTTTCACCTGGACCACGGCTTCAGTGCCCCTGCCCACGCCCCTTTCCGGGCACTGCGCGGATGTTTCCAGCGGCCAATCCGACGGCTATGGACGGATTTACATACTGGGCGGTTCGACCACTGGCCAACCCAACGGCATTTCGTCCGGTGTATACCTGGGGACGATTGATACGAACAGCGGGGCCTTGCTCAACTGGGTGCAAACGACCCCCCTGCCCGATGTGCGGTACGCGGCCGCGGCCACGATTGATTCCGGGAAAATCTGGGTGTGCGGCGGCATAGCGTCCGCCACCGCCAAGTCCGAGGTTTTTTTCGCCCGGATCGACCGGACTACCGGTTTGATTCCCGGATCCGGGCAACGGGGCAGTTGGAGCCGGGCCACTGATTTGCCCATCGAGGTATCTGACCATAATTTCGTTTCTTTCAACGGCCACCTGTACCTGCTGGGCGGTCAGAACGCTACGGGCATTCAAAATCTGGTGTACACCTCCACCCTGTCCGCGCCCAAGGTCAACATCAATTTCTGGGTGCCGACCACGCCCTTGTTTCTCTCGCCCTACGGTGCCGGGGAATTTAGCATCTGGACCGGGCACACCACTATCCTGCGCGTGCCCCTGCCCGGCGAATCGAGGGGCATTTCATCGGGCGCGCCGACCGTATTCGTGATCGGCGGAGGGCCCAACACTTTTTCTGCTTATGCCGGCGGCATGGGCGATGCCAGCAATCTGCCGCCGGCCGCCTTTTCGACAATTTACAACTCGGAGGTCAATCCTAACGGCACCCTGCAGACCTGGGCCGCGCCGGACACGGGCGGCTCGTTGCCTATTGCCACGATCCACCACGCCTCCACCTTGGCCAATGGCGCTATTTACGTCATTGGCGGCGCCAATTCGATTAACGCCTGGATCTGGACCGGCGCGGCCTCGCGCTCACTGACCGCCGTGGGCCAGTCGGATCCGCAAGGGCGTCCCTACCAGACGGGGAATACCGTGGTCCTCTACGAGGAGGTCGGGCAGGGCAGTTCCAGCGGCGGGGCGGGCTCTTTTGAATTTACCGAGAAGATTCCTATTTACGATCCATTGTATGAAGCGAGTGTGGCAGCCGGGACGCCGTCCAATCCTGCAACTATCTCCGGCTTCCAAGCGAATACAGCCACCCCGATTTATCAACCTTTAATGCGTCATGCCACAGTTTCGCACAGTGGTATTATTTATACTATTGGGGGTGTTTCGCGGGAAAATATAGGCTGGGCGGCCGGCAATCCTGCCGGAGGCAGCCAACCGGTCTATGAAGACCGCGTCTGGTATTGCCGCCCCAATCCGGGCGGGACCATTAACGAAGGGGCCATCGCGGGCGGCTGGCAGACGACCGAGCCTCTGATCGCCACGGGCCAGGCGCCGTCCCTGGGACCCCGCTATGACCTGGCCGCGTGCGTGGCCTACAACCGGGTGTACATATTCGGCGGCCGCAATGCCGCCAGCGTTCCGGTGGCGGATATTTTCTACGCTGATATCAACATCGTGGACAGGAGCCTGGGCCCCTGGCAGGAACTCGGCCTGACCCCGATATCAGACCGGGGGGTCGTCTCGCCCCTGGCCGAGCATCAAGTGATTTTCATGAATGGCCGATTCTACGTGATCGGCGGCATCAATCCGGCCGGCATTCTCAGTGACAGGGTGCTTTATTGCACTCTGGATCCCGCGACCGGACAGATCCCGGTGTGGGCGTTGCCCGGCTCCTGGGCGCTCTTGGATCCCTCATTGGACCATTCCGTGTATGATCATGAATCGGTATATTATTCAGAGGGCATCTATGTGCTCGGCGGTCATTATGCGGGACCACATGGATCAAGTGCATATCGTTCAATAAAAATGACACCCACACTGACTGCTACTCCGACATACATTTCAACACCATCACCAACATCAACTTCAACGCCGACTCCCGATTTCGGACTGTCAGCAGGTCAAATCCTTATCTATCCGAATCCCGGTCGTGGCACTGTTCATTTTTCCTATCTGGCCAGCGGTCAAGTTGAAATCACGATCGATATTTACCGCCTGACCGGTGAGCGTGTGGCCACGATCGCCGAACATCAGAACGGCGGGGCAGGACAAACCTTAACGACCACCTGGCAGGCGACCGGCGTGGCGCCGGGCATCTACCTGTGCAGAATTGTTATAAAAGACGAGAATGGTACGGTCATTCTGAATAAGAAAAAGAAAGTGGCGCTGATAAGGTAATTTGTTTTCCCGTCATTCCGGCGAAAGCCGGAATCCAGGGCAAGTCGGCCCTAGGCTTTCTGGATCCCGGCTAAGTACATGCCGGGATGACGATCTATAATAACTATCCTGCCTGACTTGTCATTCCCGCATGTATTAAGCGGGAATCCAGGACATATCGGAATAAATGCATTATGTCTTATTTGCCCTGGACCCCGATAAGAGCGTTCGGGGATGACATACTTTAAAATTGATTCCCTCAAGAAATCAACTCATTATCCGGTTGCATCCTGGAAAATCCACCTTATAATAATGAGCTTGGCATTTTGGCGAGGAGGGGTTCCCATGTTATCCAAACGTTTTTTCTTTTCCACACTTCTATTGACTCTTGCGCTGGCTTGGGCTGGTGTGGCCACGGCCACCACACAGATTCCCAAAGTTGTGAACTTTCAGGGGTACTTGACCGACACCGGGGGCACACCCATCAACGGAACGCGAAATCTTAGATTTCGGCTTTATGACGCCGTGTCCGGCGGTAATGCCCTTAATTGGAACGAGACGCATCAGAACGTACCTATTGTAAACGGTATTTATAATTTGGTGCTGGGTAGTTCCGGGGCAGTCCCCGTTGCCCTGAAAGAAACTTTCCGCCATCAATATTTTCTGGAAATTCAGGTGGACCACACCGGGGGCGGAGCCTGGGAAATCATGTCTCCCCGGCATCCCCTGACCAACGCGACGTATGCTTTGGCCAGCCGCAAGGTAGTTTACCAGCAAATGTTGACCGTGGCCGCGGATGGCGGGGACACCACCACGGTGAGCGGCGCGCTCGACATGCTGATGGGCGTGGGCGGGTTCGTGGGCGCGGCTTATGGGCCCATGTCGCCGGCCCCGGCGGCCGGCTCCCAATGGGTAATCGAGGTGCAGGCCGGGCAGTATAATGAGGGTGCCGGAACTTTTGGCGCGGGCGCGGGAACGATTGTGGTGCCGAATTGGGTAACCATTCGCGGGCGGGGCTGGAATGCCACGGAATTGATCAACGTTAATTCAATCGTCATGACCG
>JAUXBQ010000244.1 GCA_030619365.1 candidate division FCPU426 bacterium
CTTGGCTTTGAATTAGCAACAATCATATAATATCCCTATGATTAAAAGAAAAATCTCTGAAAAATGAACTGGTTGAAAATATTCCAGCAATTCAAAACCATATTTAAGGAAACAGAACCAGGTGTTGTACTCTGCGGTGGCGGCGAAAGCCTGCAACAGAGTGACGGAGCTTTCCTGCCCTGGGATTCCGAAGACGTGGGGGGATTGGTATGAGCGGGTTTGATTTTAAAAAAGTTAAAAAAGTCTTTTTTCTCGGGTCCGGTGCTTCGGTGTGTTTTTCGGGACGTTGTTTGGTAATGATTCTGCTGCAAAACCCTTTTTTGTGTCTTTGCGAGGAGCGGTAGCGACGAAGCAATCCCGATTTTATAAGGATAAAATCAGATTGCCGCCCTCCCCACGGTCGCTCGCAATGACATCTTAGGGGGTTCTGCAGCAGAATCGGTAATACGGTAATGGCTGATCCTCCATCATTCAAACACCCCCACCACCAAACTCAACGCCTTTACCCTGAACATCGCTGTCAGATTAATTAACGTTTCCAATTGTTGATAATGTCTAACAGAAAAACCAATACGCTGACACCTCCTCTCCTCCCTTTCTAATCCCTTGTCAATTTCCCCATTCAGGCATAATATTATAAGTTGCTTGATAATTCAGCTGGAAGGGAACCGGCATGCACGTCAATATGAAGGGACGCGACATTTATTATCAGGACCTGGGGGATGGCTTGCCCCTGGTATGCCTGCCGCCGTTTCCCTTTGACCACACCTTTTACCAGGGGCAGCATGAATTGCGCGATACCTTCCGCCTGATCCTCCCGGATTACCGGGGAACCGGCCGGTCCGGCTACACCTTGGGACCGTATACCATGCAGATTCTGGCCGAAGACCTGGTAGCTCTTTTTGATGAACTGAAGCTGCAGGAGGCCGTGGTGCTGGGGGTTTCATTGGGTGTATACGTGGCCCTGGCTCTGTACGCGCTTGCGCCCGGGCGGGTGCGCGGCTTGATCCTCTCGGACAGCCGCAGCGAAGCGGACACGGCCGAAACCGCAGAGAAACGGCGGCAGAACAGCGCCGCTCTATTGTCAAAAGGCACGGAGGTGCTGCTCTCCCGGGTGGCGGATTTATTAGGAAGCACCACGCACACCGAAAGGCCGGCCCTGGTAAAAATTATGCAGGCCCGGGTGGCCAACGCCTCACCCCACGGCCTGGCCCAGTTGACCCTCGGCATGGCGGAACGGCCGGACCGGGAAACCCTGTTGCCCGAAATCAAAGTCCCCACCCTGGTCCTGTGCGGGGAAGAGGACACCGTTTCGCCCCCGGCCGGCATGAAGCAGTTGGCGGAAAAAATCCCGGGCGCGAATTTTCAGCTGGTTTCCCAAGCCGGACACCTGGCGCCGCTGGAACAACCCGAACGGTTCAACCGGTTGGTGCGCGGTTTTCTCGAAAAACTGTAGCCGGGCATTCGCCGGCCACGGCCGGGCATTCGCCGGCCAAGGGCCAGGCATCCGCCCGGCATACGCCGGGCAAGCCGGGCGATTGTTGGGAAAGGCGGGAAGCTCGCTTCCCAAGCGCATGGAAAACGACCCCTATCAGATTCTGCCCAAACTCATTGCCCACCGCTGCAACGACGCGCACGCGATCCAAAGGGCCCTGGACCTGTTCGGCCGGCACTTGCCGGTGTACATGGAATGCGATGTGCGCGCCACGGCGGATCACGTGCTGGTGATGCATCACGACGAAACCTGGAACGGGCAGCCGCTGGACCGGACCGCTTATGTCGAACTGCAGGGAGACGTGCTCTCCCTGGAAACAGTCATTCAGATGATCAAACCCAGCGGGATCCCCCTGCACTTGGACGTGAAGGCCAGGCAGGTGGAAAGCAAGTGGCGGGCCGTGGTTGACGGCGACCGGCTGTACAACCTGCTGGCACGGACCGGTATGCTGTCCCGGGTGATCGTAACCACGGTGGCCGGAAAATTCCTGCGGCGGTTGCGGGAGCTGTCCGCGGAAGTCCGGCTCGGCGTTTTGTACGACGAGGATTACGGCGATCTCATGCCCCCGAGCAAGGGCGCGGTCAACCGGTTTATCGATAAAATCATGGAATTCCACGAAGAGATCGGCCTGGAGGCTATTTTTCTCAACCAGGAATGGCTGCGGGTTTTTGACCAAAAGTTTAAAGTGCTGGACACCTTTTTCTATACCATCGCCAAGGCCGGCATCAAGATCGCGGTCTGGACGGTGGATGACGAGACGTGGGCCCAGCGCTTTGTGGACCAGGGCGCGGAATGGATCACCACCGACCGTACGGACTGGTTCCGGAAAATCATCGAGCAAGACCGCGCTTGACCAGAGGCGCCGGCCAACCCGTCCGGCGAGTTCGGAACCCCTAACGATATTTGGAAGGAAAGCCTACCGGTGAAAAAAGCTACAAACGCCATGACCGGCATGGAGCGCCTGCTGGACCGGTTGCGGCGGTCCGCGGAATTCCGCGACCAGGTGGCGCATTATCGGTTTTTACCGGTTCAGGAGCCAGCCTGGGAAAACCTGGACCCGGGTCTGCCCGAACCGCTGCGCCGGGCGGTGGCCGCCACCGGCGTTACCCGGATTTATTCGCATCAGGCCCAGGCCCTGCGCAATCTGAAAGCCGGCAGGCATACGGGCGTCACCACGCCCACGGCCTCGGGTAAAACCCTGATTTACAACCTGGCCGTGAGCGAGCAATTGCTGGCCGATCCCGCGGCCCACGCGCTTTATCTTTTTCCCCTGAAGGCGCTGGCCCAGGACCAGTTCAAAACCCTGCGGGCGTTTTTCGATCAAATCGGGGATGACCGCCTTTCCGCCGCGGTGTACGACGGCGACACGCCGGCTTCCCTGCGCAGCCAGATCAAAAAAAAACCGCCGCGCGTCATCTTCACCAACCCGGACATGCTGCATTACGGTTTGCTGGCCTTTCCCGAGGGGTGGATGGATTTTTTCCGCAAGCTTCGCTTTGTAGTCATTGACGAGGCGCACACCTACCGGGGTATTTTCGGGTCGCACGTGGCCATGATCCTCCGGCGCCTGCGCCGCTTGTGCGGAGAACCCGGCCCCACGGTGGTGGCCAGTTCAGCCACCATGGCCAATGCCCGGGAATTTTTGGAAACCCTGACCGGGCTGGAATTCTCGGTCATTGAAAAAAGCGGGGCGCCCCGGCAAGGCCGGCATGTGATCCTGATGGACCCCAAGGCCAGCCCGTACGCGGAAGCCGCGGCCGTGCTGCGGGAATGCCTGGAACAACAGGTAAAAACCATTCTTTTCACCAAGGCCCGGAAAATCGCGGAACTCATTCATATTTGGGTGCGCGAGGGATCGCCTCGCCACGGCGATAAGATCGCCGTCTACCGGGCCGGGTACCTGCCCGAAGAACGGCGCCAGATAGATCAGCGTTTGTTCCGGAACGAATTGGCGGCTGTGATCAGCACCAGCGCCCTGGAAGCCGGGATCAACGTGGGTGGTTTGGACGCCGCAATCCTGGCCGGTTATCCGGGTACCATGATCAGCACCTGGCAGCGCGTGGGCCGGGCCGGACGGCAGTCCCGGGACGCGCTCATGGTGTTGATCGCGCTACCGGACGCGCTGGACCAGTATTTTCTTCGGCATCCGGACGCGTTTTTCAGCTCCAAGTTCGAGAATTGCGTGCTGGACCCGGACAACATTCACATCCTGGAAAAACATTTACCCTGTGCGGCCAAGGAACGACCCTTCACCCTGGAAGA
>JAUXBQ010000176.1 GCA_030619365.1 candidate division FCPU426 bacterium
CCGAATTCCTGCACCCGGTTGTATTTCAGATCCGAGATCCAGACATTGCCCAGGGGGCCGGTCTTGGCGTTCTGCGGTTTGTACTTCTTCTGCGTGCCTTTGTAGGAATACAGGGGCTTACCGTGCTCGTCCAGTTTCTCCACCTTATGCGCCACCTGGTGCACCCGGTCGAAAGTCAAAACCTCAAAACCATGATCCACAGATTCCACAGATTTACACAGATTAAAATCATTTTTATATTTCAAAGATTTTTCACTATCTGTGTAATCTGTGTAATCCGTGGATAGTTTTTGTATGCTGTATCCTGCGGCTAAGTCCGTGTAGTGCTGCAGCGGATCATGGCACGCCGCTGACACATCATTCGTGTAATTTTTCTTTAATTCGTGCAATTCATTGTTTTCTGTCAGTTTGTAGATTTCCCCATTCCCATCCAAAATATAGGCGATGTCCGAGGCATCCACGCAAACAGACACCGGCCACTTCAATTCGTGTAATTTTCCTTTAATTCGTGTAATTCCCGATCCATATTCCCGGATATAATTCCCTTCCAAATCCAATACCTGCACACGACGATTCTGGTAATCAACAATGTAGATTTCGTTTTGATCATTCGAATTTATGTTTTTCGAATTTGTTTCGGATTTAGATATTAGGATTTCGGATTTATCAGCAATCGCTAGGTTAGTCGGCCAATCAAACTCGCCCGGCCGCGTTCCTTTCTCACCAATAGTCAGCATATACTGATCATCTGAATCGAACTTTTGCACCCGGTTGTTCCTGGTATCCGCCACGTACAGGTTCCCGTATTGGTCACATTCCGCATCCCAGGGCAGGTCGAATTGATCATTACCACCGCCTTTTTGCCCGGTCCCGATCTGCCCCAGGAATGTCCAGTCCCCGACCCGCACCCGGACGGTATGCCGCATGATGTCATTGCGAGGAGGCGAAGCCGACGAAGCAATCTTGTCCGCACCGGAGATTGCCGCGCTCCCTTTGGTCGCTCGCAATGACGTTCGTTCTACAGTTAAAATCAAATCATACAAGCCAGACTGCAAGCTGTTGGTATTCCACACACCCAACAATTCTATATTAACCGGCTTGTTCCCTTGGCTTATAGTTACCGTCTCCCCGCCCGCAACCGCCCTATAAGCCAACACCCACTTGATCTTATGGTGTTTGCCTTTGTTTCGGTCATTCGAATTTTTGTTTTTCGAATTTGTTTCGGATTTCGGATTTAGGATTTCGAATTTTCCCATCCAAGCGGCGATCCCCACCACATGCACATACCCGTTCACCAGGCTCTGGTCGCAGGGCGAGAGGATGGCGCAGCCCTCATCCACCCAGGGTGTAGCCGTGGCCGTCGGCGTGGCCGAGGACGTGACAGTGGGTGTGGCCGTGGTCGTTGCCGTGGCGGTAAAGGTGGCCGTATCCGTGCTCGTGGGCGAAGCGCTGGGCGTGGCCGTGCCCGTCGCGCTCGGGGTGGCGGTCGGCGTGGGTGTGGGCTCAACGATAAGCACAGTGATCGCTTCGACCGTGCTGCTGTTGCCTACATTGTCCAGGGCAAAGTACGCCAGTTCATGTTCGCCCAGGGCCAGGGTGAAAGGCACGGGATTAAAGGTCCAATCCCCCGCGTCAATAGACACGGCTGTGGCTGAAAGACCGGAGTAATTGTCTGTCGCAGAAAGCGTAAAAGTTGTTCCTGCTAATCCTTGATAATAATCTGTGCTAATCTGTGTAATCTGTGGATCAGTATTTAAAGCCCTAATGGGCGGCGTATTGTCGACCCTGAAGACCCGGGTTCTAACCAACATGGTATTGCCCGCGTGGTCCACGCTCACGAAGTCCACGGCGTATTCACCATCCGTCCAGTAAGCGAACTGCGTGTTGCTTTCCGCGTCCAGCCAGACATTGATCAGGTAGAAGGGACCGCCGTAGTACTCCCACATATCCGCTATGGGAACCTGTGGATCAGTCACTGACCTGGCTTGGTACAGGGTCCGGGCCACGCCCGCGGACACGTTGTTCACCATGGGGTCATGTTGGTCCAGCCAGGGATGGGTGTGGATATTGGAATAGTGGTTCCCGACCGGGTCCGTGTAAGGCGAGCGGCTGTGGTTGATCTCCGTGTCCGGCACTGTGAGATCAATGCGGATTTCCACAGGATCAAGTTCGGCAACATTCCCAGCCTGGTCCTGGAAACCCAGGTTCAAATGATACACACCATCTCCAGCCTGGCTGGTGTCGTCCCTGAGCCCATCCCAGGTGTATTGCGCTGTATGGGGCAGGTCCGCGTGCCCAATTTCCAGGGTTCGTATCACCTGGTCTGAAGCATCGCGCACCTGGGCTGTGAAGGTCACGTACACAGGGAAATTATCGGTAAGGTCCAGAGTAATCAGCGTGCTGTCCAGGACAAAGTCTGAATTGGGCGAGATGAGTTCCGGCGCGGCTGTTCCCGCTGCTTGCGGAGCCTCGTTATCCACGTAAACCACGCGCTCAGCGATAGCCGGGTTATTGGCCGCATCCCGCGCCGTCAGTCTGACCAAATATTCCCCGTCAGGCACCACATCTCCATTATTATCTCTTCCATCCCAGACCTCATTATAGACCTGAGATGTTTCTTTTCTCTCATTTACAATCTGTGTAATCCGTGTAATCTGTGGATAGGCTTTTATTATTTCCAGTAAGACCCGGACTTCAATCTCCTGTTCATCCTGGACCTCATATTGAATCTGCATGGAATCCTGGATAGCATCACTATTGGGAGAAATCCAGGCCGGATCCACTGACAAACTCGTGATAACCGGCGGAATCACGTCATCCGACACCGTCACCTGTCCCACAGCCGGCGCGCCCAGGTTCCCTGCCAGGTCTTGGGCGGACAGGAAATAGGTGTAGGTTCCAACTGGTGCGTACACCGGCCCCACGGGATCAGCCACCCCGTCCCATTCAATAAATTGTTCACCAATTTTCTTTAATTCATCTTCCGCAATTCCCGAAATTGTGGTTCCTGCAGCATCAAGTATCCAGCCTGATATCAGACAATTTTCATTTAATTCGAACTTAATTCGTGTAATTTTGTTGGCCACCGATAATGGCGCAAATGGGTTTGGTTCCGCCCCCTGGTCCGTAATAACCGGAGGAATACGGTCCAGGAACACCCGAACAGACGTTGAATCAGTGTTTCCAGCCTGATCTTCAGCACTTAAATGCAAAATGTATTCCGTCCCGCTTAAGACCGAGGTATTCCAATCTCCCAATTTGTTATTATCTATATTATTTAAATCTGTGAAAATCCGTGTAATCTGTGGATCACCGGCCTTTTGATAAGCAATCGCATATTGTTTAATATTCGGATCATTCACAGTCCCGAATATTTCCACGATCCCGGTCACGGGCGAGTTGTCTAGCGGAGAGGTTATCTCCACCAGCGGCAAGGTGTTGTCTATGGTAATGTTGATCTGCGCCGAGCCCATGTTGCCTAAGAGGTCTGCATGCTGCAAGGTCAGCAAATAATTCCCGTCCGCGAAGTCACGCGAAGCAAGGCGGTAAATATGATTGTTGTTCAAGGCTTTGGCCGTAATGCTCAACACCTGCCCCAAGCCTGCCTGAGGCTGAATGCTCAAGGTGCTCAATCCCGGATGCGCCTCAGTCACCGTGCCGAAAACGTCCACTGCCCCACGCACGTGGTCCTGATCCGTAGGCGCGTGGATGGTCACAATCGGCGCCTGGTTGTCGATCTCCACAGTCACCTCATCCAGGGCTTCATTTTCAGCCTGGTCGTATGCCTTTAACCTTAATCTGTACGTACCTTCTTGCGCTTCGTTCGCTTCGTATTGAATTGTTCCAGTATTCCATTGATAAATAATCTGATTATCTATGCCCTGTGAAATATTTTCATTTTTCAATTCTATCCATTCATCCGTGTAATCTGTGTAATCTGTGGATCGATATTCTAATATGTACTTATTCAAGTCATTCCCTGAGATCGAGGCCGCCACATCTACTGCCCCACTCAGCAATGGGTTCACACCCAGCACCGCAGACCTCGGACTCTCGATTTTAACATCCGGCCCTTCCCGGTCAATGGTCAGGTTCCAGGCGTACGCATAGCTCGAATTCCCAGCTTGATCGATCACGATTAACTCTATATCGTATGTTCCATCTTCTTCATTTGTTGTATCCCACTCACCCAGAGATTCATTGTTTTTACCCTGATACGCTTTTACGATTTCTTCTTTTAATCCATCTAATCTGTGTAATCTGTGGATAATATATTCTTTGAAATGTAGGTCATCAGCAGTGCCTGTGATTTCGATCAGGCCGTTCACGCTGGTGCTGTTCCCCGGCGCGTCGATCACGGCCACGGGCAACGTATTGTCCAGTGTAAAGCTCTGCTCGAGCACGGTCTGGTTCCCGGCCTCATCCAGGGCCACAATCCGCAGGGTATGTTCTCCTTGTAGGGGCAATTCATGAATTGCCCTTACAGTATCCCACGTATGGATAACCGCCTGGGGCACGTTCTCCGTGCCGGATGTCAACGGCATCCAGCTCAGCGGACTCGGGCCCTGCCCGTATTCCAGGGTCCAGGACGCGATATGGTCGTCCTCGATCAGGGCCTCTACGCGTATGGTCCCGCCCAGGATGTCTCCGTCAGACGGGTGCATGATCGCCACGTTGGGCTGCTGGTTGTCAATAGTAAGGTCCGCGAACGCATAGCTCGAATTCCCGGCCTGGTCCATAACAAACAGCCCGACCGTATAATCCCCCTCCAACCCCTGTGTGTTAAACCAACAAAGCCTTTCATGATCTTTTCCTATGTTCTCTGTTTTTATTAATATCCAATCTGTGTAATCTGTGGATAGTTTTGTATATCTGACTTCATGGTAGTTATGGTTTTTATCTTTGGCAGTTCCCGAGACCGAAATCGTTCCCTCCAAAATGGTCCCTTCCAGCGCAACTTCTGCGGTCGGCGTATTCAAATCAACCTCAATCGGTCCCACCCGGTACGCTTCCAGTAGGTTCCCGCCAATATCAGCGGTCGCGGTCAGGCTGTAGTAATACTCTCCGCTCGGCGCGATCTCATTCAGATTCGTGAGTCCGTACCAGACCACGGACGTATTCCCGGCCGCCTGCTCCAGTCCCATGGCCAGAGTCTTGACCACACTACTGTCAATAATTGATCTCACATCTGCGAAATTTAAAGTAATCCCCAGGGGTGCAACGTAATCTACTGAGTAATAATCTTTAAACCCATCCCCATTCGGCGAAATCAGCCAATCTGTTTTGGGCGCCATTCTCAGCACATAGTCCGCGTCATTGATCAGGTTCAGACTAGCAATCACGGTCTTAGAATTGCCTGCAACGTCTTCCGCATACAGTCTGAGTTGCGCAGGCCCAGTCATTCCTGCGGTATCAAATGTTCCCAGCAATCCTTCTCTGACTATATTATTGCTTTCCTTCGCGTACTTCGTGCCTTCGTGGTGCAATTCAAGTATGTATTTCGCGAAATGTTCGTCATCGGCTGTTCCTATAATCCCCATTATGCCTGTCA
>JAUXBQ010000192.1 GCA_030619365.1 candidate division FCPU426 bacterium
CCAGGTCAGCTTGGTCAATATCATCATGAAATCCAGCAAACAGCTCATTAGCATTGTGAATAATATTCAAACCATCTCCCAGGCCGAGTCCAACGAATTCGAGCTGCACATCCAATCCGTGTGGCCGCGAAAACTGCTGGCCGACGTGCTGGCCGAAACGAAAGCCTCCTGCAATCATAGACAGTTGCACATCCACCTTGAGGACGGGGAGAAATTGGAGCCTTTTGGCGGGGACGCCATCCGGCTTCACCAATCCCTCGCCGAATTGGTCCAGAACGCCGTTCGCAACACCAAGGACGGCGGCGAGATATCCCTGGGGGCCGAGGAGCAGAATGATAAAGTCATTATGTGGGTACGCGACAACGGCATCGGCATTCCGGAAGAGGAGCAGGGGAAAATATTCGAGGCGTTTTACGAAGTGGCCGACGTCAAGCAGCATACCAGCAGTAACAGCCGGTTCGGTGGCGGCGGCATTGGTATCGGGTTGCCCTTGGTCAAGCGCGTGGTGGAGGCGCACCAGGGAACCATTCACTTATCCTCGCGGCCTGGCTGCGGCACTTACGTGGTAATCGCCATTCCGCGCAAATCCGCTCCCGCAGCCCGGAATTTCAAGGACAAACTCGAGTAGTTCTTCCCGCTTTCCCGCCAACTATTGCCTTGTTTTCCTTAAATTTACGTGCTAAAATCTCGCGATTTTCAAGCAGACCAAGCGGCTCGGTCATTACTGGAAACGACCTGGATACATACTCGCCGCCAGGATACCAAACCAGCATAAAAAAATAGCCACAGATTCACACGGATTCACACAGATGAAAAATAAGCCTCACGCAAAGCCGCAAAGGCGCCAAGAAAAGCTGTTAAAAAAAGAAGAAAAATTTTTTAAAGGACTTTTCTTTCTTTGCGGCTTAGCGTCTTTGCGTGAGAATGAATTTGATTTTTTTATCTGTATGCATTCGTGGCAATATCTTTTTAACCAAGGTTAGGGACCATGTTGCTGCGGATTACGCTCATTTCTTTTCTGGTGGTTTTTGTGGTCCTGGTTTACGCGGGACTGGTTTTTGTCTCCGCGATCAAACCCGGGAAAATCGTTTCGCCGCAAACACCCAGGACCTACGGGTATGAATACGAGCGGGTGACCCTGGTCACCGGGGATGGGCTGGAACTGGTCGGCTGGTTCATCCCGCACTCCCGCTCCTCGGCCACGGTCATGGTCGGCCATGGTTATCCTTTTGACAAGGGAAACATCCTGGGCCCCACGCGTTTTTTGATCGAGCACTTCAATTGCTTTTATTTTGATTTCCGCTACTTTGGCGAAAGCCAGGGAACCCATACCACCTTTGGGTTCGACGAACGCCAGGACGTGGCGGCGGCTATGGCGCATTTACAGAGCCGCACGGACATCGATCCCGAGCGGATCGGACAATTCGGTTTTTCCTTGTCCGCCTCGACCTTTATCCAGGCCCACCATCCGGCGGTGCGAGCCATGGTCCTGGATTCGCCCTTCCTGGACCTGGAATCCATGGCCCGGGACGCGTACCGGTTTTTACCTGGGCTGGCCAAGTTGCCGCTGATCTGGATTTCCAAACTCTACGAGCGGATATTTTTAGACGGCCGCATGGAGGACGCTTCCGCGCTGAAAGAGGTCGCGCAGGTATTCTGCCCGGTGCTGTTCATCCACGGCGAACAGGACACCCAGGTACCGGCCTGGCACTCGCGCAAAATATTCGAGGCCTGCCCTTCGCAGGAAAAAAGTTACTGGCTGATTCCCGGCGCGGATCACGGCGAGACCTTCAGCCTGAATCAGGCGGAATACCAGGACCGGGTAGTGGGATTTTTTAAACACTTCCTGGAAAATAACCGCACGGCCGTGAGGGAGACGAAGTCCGAATGAAACCAAAGCTTGATGTTCATATCCGCCTCGACGCCGTTACGGCGGTTATTTTTGACATGGATGGCGTTATTATCAACGGCATGCCTTATCACGCCCAGGCCTGGGAAGAAACCTTCCGGACCCTGGGGCTCTCCATCACGCCCGAGGAAGTGTATGAAAGGGAAGGGGAAGCCGGGCCGGCCGCGGTCCAGCATTTTTTGCGGGAACGGGGAATTGAAGCCAGCCTGGAGGACGTGCAGGCCCTGATCCGGAAAAAGGAGATTCGTTTTCGGGAGATTGCCCGGGTCGAAGTTTTCGAGGGTGTGCGGGAATTTCTGACTGCTCTGCACGCGCGGGGGAAGCGTCTGGCTCTGGTCACGGGAACCGCGCGCCAGGAGCTGGAAATCAGCCTGCCCCAGGACATCCAGAACCGGTTTGAGTTGATCATCACAGGCGACAGGGTCACCCGTGGCAAACCTCATCCAGAACCGTATCTTACGGCCTTGCAAGCACTGGGCCTGGAAGCGAACCAAGCGATTGTGATAGAGAACGCGCCCTTGGGGATCCAATCCGCCACCACGGCCGGCTTGCGCTGCCTGGCCGTGGAAACCTCCCTGTCCTGCGAGCGCCTGACCGGGGCGGAACGCTGTTTTCCCTCTTTGCGCGAACTGGCGGATTTCCTGCTGGAGACCCGGGCCTAACAGTGAGGGCGGGCGAAATATTCCAGGCCGGAGAGGGTTTCATTCTGATTTTCTTTTTTTGTGAAAGGCAGGAACGTCCCGTAACCTACAATTTTCTTGCGAGCCCTCACCGTTCAGCGTAAAATAAATTCGCGCCAGACCTGAAAGGCCTGATTCTTTCCAGGGAGGATGAGCAATGACCGACCCGAAAAAAGTGAGCGCCAGTGGCAGGGACCGCCGCCAATATCCGCGCGCGCCCATGAAAATACAGGTGAACTATAAAAGCGTGAAAAAAGGCCAGGTCTCCTCGTTGCGAAAAAGCCTTAGCCAGGACCTGAGCGCCGGCGGCCTGGGCATGGAGAGCATCAGCAAGCTGCAGCAGGGCCAGATGCTGGCCGTGAATTTATTCATTCCCCGGGGGAAAAAATACGTCAAGGTGAAAGAGATTCAGGATTTCTCCCAAGACGAATGCCGCATCACCCCGGTCCTATGCCGGGTGGTGTATTGCGCGTCCCAGCGAAAAAATAAATACAAACTCGGCATCCAATTTCTCGATCTTGACAAGGAAAACCGCAAAGTGCTGCGGGATTTTCTCTTGCAGTGTCAGCTTATCAAACCGACCTCGCGCTTATACACGTGAGCCGCGGCCCGCGCCGGGAACGGCCGGCAATGGCTATCCCGTTGGGAAACGCCCATGAACAACCGGGGAAGGAGCTTAGCTGAGGTGGCCAATACCAAAGGCACGGACGTGGTCGCGCTACGGAAAATATTTCGGGAAAGGGGAGAGGACGAGGAAAAAATATTCCTGGTCGCCCTGGACGCGGAATTGACGGAATTTTACCTCAACATCATCCACACCACCATGACGCCCGTGGGAAAGCAGACCGCGCTGTATGTCAAAGCGGCGGAAACGCTTTTTCCCGGGGATGCGGGAAAAATGCACAAGTTGGGCCGGGCCATGGCGGACAAGAGCTACTCCAGCGTGTATAAATTCTTCCTCAAAATCCCCTCAGTGCAGATTGTGGTCGGCATGGCGGCCAAGGTCTGGGGGACCTATTTCGATACCGGGAAGGCCCTGACCGAGAAAGCGGGGGACAGGGAAATATTTTTCATCGTGAAGAACTACCCGGACTGCCCGCGCCCATGCGCGAAGTGATCAGCGGCAATGTCAGCAGTATTTTAGAGTATGCCGGAGCCAAAAACGTCAAAGTCCAGCACATTTCCGCCAATCCCATGGAGTGGCGGTGGCTGGTGAAGTGGGAATAAAAAGCCGGAGGAATAGTATGAAACGATTTGTTTTTTGGGGTGGAGCTGTTCTTTTTCTGTGTTTGTGTTGTGTTGGCAGCATATCCGCGCAGGAGGTTATCGGCGCCAGGCCGGGCAATGGGGGAGATACCAATCCCCAGACCTTTCATTTTGATACCAATAATGTGGATTTTCAGATGACACGCGCGGACGGCACGGCCATGACTCGCATGGACGTCGCGTTGCTCTACGGCACAGCCATTAAAGTATTTATGAATAATCAAGATTACTTAACTGCCAATACCCTGCAAGCCATAGGCGCGGATTTGACTGGCACCAATTGGACAAGCAGCACGTATCCCGCCCTGGGCCAGGTCGCTATTGACCCAACCACTGGCCGGTTCAAATTTGCCAGGACCTGGGGAACCGCTGAAAAGATCAGTCCGACCCTGCCTGTAGATGTCAAGTATCCCAAAATCGGAGTCAACGGCCAAGGGGAACCGACCTGCGCCTATTACACGGACTGGTATGTGGGATATGCCCAAAACTATTTGAATTCCACTGGCTGGCAACCGGCCCAGGAAATCGTTACCAAAGGTAATAACCTCAATACGGCGGTTAGTGCCACAGGATTTGCTTTTTGCGCAATGACAAACACAATTGCTTCGCCGGCCCGGGTAGAAGCGTATCCTTACTATCCCGGACTTGGCTGGTATTCGGGTGTTACGATTGACGCCGGTGTGGGCAGTTTTGTTCATTTTAATGATATTGCCATTAATTCCAACAATGAAGCGTTCTGCACGTTTACCGAGGGACCCTCCAATCCGACCCTGCGCGCGTACGCCAATCGCTACAATGATCAGACGGGCTGGTCTGCGGCTCAAACCATTGATGATGGAAACAGAAGAGTTTTTGAAGTCCGCGTGGCGGTGAATAATTCCGGCACCGCTTTTGCCGCCATGCGTCAGTACAATGTTTCCAGTCTTGAACATGTCTATGCCAATTACTATGTTCCTGGGGGCGGATGGCAAGGCGCTGACCAATTATCAACCCTCACCCCGTCGGGTAGTGAAGCAATCGCGGTCAGTGACAGCGGCTATGCGATTTGTGCCTACCGGCAATGGGATACTATTTCCGGTAGGATCGCCGCCAATGTTTATATTCCAGGCTCCGATTGGCAAAGTATCGCTTATATTGATATCAATAGCGGCTTCAATGCAAACAGCAAGAAAGTTGCGATGAACGGCAGCGGC
>JAUXBQ010000055.1 GCA_030619365.1 candidate division FCPU426 bacterium
AACGCAGGAGACTGGATTTCCCGGGCATAGGTTTGGGAGACCGTATTGATCCCGTCGGCGTACATGAGAGCGCTCTTCATGAAATTAAAGCCGCCGTAAAATTCCACGCCCTCCGGGGTAAAAAGCGTTTCCGGCAGATTCGCTGACCGCAATGTCTCGCGCGGGAACTGACCTTGGTACGCCAGGTTGTGGATGGTGAAAAGACTGCGGACCTTGGCATAAGCGGGCTCCCCGGCATACAGGGTTTTTAAATACAAGGGAATCAGCCCGGTGTGCCAGTCATGGCAATGCACGATGTCCCAGCGCTGGTCCAGGGCTTTGCCTAGTTCCAGGGCCCCGCGGTTCAGGAAGATGAAGCGCTTGTCATTATCGGGGTACTCGGCGTTCAGGCTCTGGTACAGTCCCGGCCGGCTGTAAAAGGGATCATAGCGGAGAAAATAGACCCACGGCCCATCCGCATCCGGCCGGAGGCGCCACACCTCGGCGCTGATATGCTGCGCGCCCACCTGGACCAGCAGCGTCATCCCCATGCGCCCGGGTTGATGCCCACTGTCCCAGACCTGACGGTAAAGCGGCATGACCACGCTCACATCATGGCCCAGCTGCGTCAGGGCCTTGGGCAAGGCCTGGGCCACGTCCGCCAAACCGCCGGTTTTGGCAAAGGGTACACACTCTGAAACGGGAAAGAGGATTTTCATGCGCCCACGGGCGGGAAACCGATACTCACTCTGACCCCCGGAAGAACTGTTCAGTGATATTGCTTGGTGTCAATCACCAGCAGGTTATTGTTGTTCACGCGATGCAGCGTGCCGGTGCCAAGGGTGATTTGCTGGCCGGCGATGTCCATGCGAGTACGAACCGTGGTCTTATCCTTGTAATTGGCCACATAGGCCCGCTTACCGTCCCGGGAAAACGCGATCCCCCACGGAGTTATCTCCAGGGGCAGGCGGCGAACCACCTCGTTGGTGTTCGTGTCCATGATCACCAGGGCATTGTCCATTTGGCAAGTCACGTATAAATATTTGCCGCTGGGCGTTACCGCCAAATCGACGGGCCCCTTGCCGATTGGAACGGCCAGCACCGGATGATGCGTGGGAACGTGGATGACCGTGATGTCGTCCGAAGCCTGGTTGGCCACATAAGCGTACTGCCCGGAAGGATGCATGGTCACGGCCACGGGAATGGATCCGACCTTGATCCGCGTGACCACGATCTTTTCCTCAGTAGAAACCACCAGCAGGTTGTTGCGGTCGGCCTCGGTGCATACATAAAGAAATTTCCCGTCCTGGGTCAGCGCCAGGCCGCTGCAGTCGCTGCCCGTGGAAATATGCTTGAGCATTTTCTGTTTTTCCAAATCCACCATGGTCAGATAGGCTGTTTCACTGCTGCTGACATAGGCCACGTTTTCCGAGGGGTGGATGACCACCCGCTCCGGGGTATATTGCAGATCAATGGAATGCACCAGGTAATTACCGGAAACGTCAAACAGGTTGAGGCTGCGGCCGGAACGGGAGGTTACACAGATCCAGCCCCGTTTTTCAGCCATGGCCAGCCAGGCCGGGTTGCCGTTCACCTGGAGGGTGGAGACCACGCTATAAGAGTCGGTGGCGATTTTAGAAACGGAATTGCCGATGCTGTTGGCCACGTAAACAAACTTATCGTCCGGTGTCACCAGCACGCCGATGGGATTGAACCCAACGCGCACGCGCTTCAGCAGGCACGGTCCCGCTGGTTTCGAACCATCCGCCTGGGTTTCTGGCGGCCAGATCGTGGAGCTGGTGGCGCAGCCGCCGGCGAGCAGGGCCAGAATCAAAGCCGCCGCGCAAAAAGAGGAAAATAGACTTCGCATGCAGGCGCCGCCTTTCATATATTATATAGGAGCGGGATTATTATACGTCCGCCGGATTCGGCTTGTCAATATACGAAGGAATCCCCGCGTAATATGTCAGTGAAATTACACAAAACTGTTTCAGGTCTTTACCTGTAAATTTTTTCGCCAGCGAGGACTGTTTGAGCTTCCCGAAGGGGGCGAGTTCCGCAGCTAGAAAAAATCTACAGGTAAAGACCTGAGCTCCGGCGTTTGACTGACATATTACATCCCCGCTCTGCTTTCAGCGGGCGCTGCGTTTCTCCTGGTAATACTGGCCCAGGGCCCGGTCAATGCCTTCCGCCAGCCGCCGACAAAAGCGCCGGCTGCGGAGTTTTTGTTCCTCGATTTTGTTACTGATAAAGGCCGTCTCAATCAGTATGGAAGGCATGTGGGATTTAGCTAAAACGTAAAAGGGCGCACGCTCGATCCGCCTGACTTCCAAGCCCATTTTTTCTAATTGTTGGCTGATAAGCCCGCCGGCGGTTATGCTCGATTCCTCGTGCACGGACTGGCGCAGATCATCCTTGATGATTTCCAGATAATTGGCGTCCTGGTTTTCCAGGCGCGCGGCCTCGGCCGCATGCCGGGAAGAGGCTTCCCGGTTGTATATAAAAACCTGGCTCCCGCTGGCCTTGCGGTTGCGGGAGGCGTTGGCATGCACGGAAATAAACAGATCGGCTTTGGCCTGATTGGCGATTTCCGCCCGTTTTTTCAAGGAAATATATTTATCCGTCTTCCGGGTTAGAATAACCCTGAACCCGCGTTTTTTCAAAAATTGTTTCAATTGCAAAGACACTTCCAGGGTGACCACTTTTTCCTTGAGTCGTGAAGGACCGATGGCGCCCGGGTCCTTGCCGCCGTGACCGGCGTCGATCACAATCAGCGGCTTACGGGTTTTTTGGCCCGGCCGGGCGGCCGGCGCCGATTCGCGACTCGCTGCAACCGGGACCCGGCCCACCGAGAACACGCGTTGTTCGGGATCATAGGCCGGAGAGCGGGTGCCAATGGCGCGCCACACCACCAGCAGGGATTCCGGCGAGATCAGCACCCGGCCCCGCTTGAGCCGCAACAAGTGCGGCAGGCGGACAAATGCGTTCCGGTCAATGACCGCCTTGGGCAGTCCCACGGTGAGCACCGCGCTTCGCCCGGAAGTTCCCTTGACCACCACCTTCCGCGTAGTGCCGTGCCAGGTGGTCTTTCCACCCAGGTACTCCACGGCCGCCTTTAAGGGCAACAGGCTGACTCCCTGTTCAAGCTGGACCGGCAGGGTCAACGCATTTTTTTTGCCGGCTGTTTCCAGGCGGAGACCGCCGGCCTCCGCCACGGCCGCCGGCGTCCAGCCGGGCAGGGCCTGAACCAGCAGCAGCGACATAAAAAGAATCCCCGTACGTAAGTGCGGGGTAACCGCTTTCCCTCTCCCTGGCAGGGAGAGGGGTAGGGGTGAGGGTATCCTGAATACCCTGCCCGTCAGGGCGGGGACATTTAATCCGGCCAGCAGCGGCCGAAAATCCCGGACCAGGCGCATGGCTTAGTGGGTCTCCACTTTCCGGCGCAAAAACGCGGGGATGTCGAGGTCGGAGAGGTCGGATTCGGCCAACTCGGTGTCCAGGGACAATTGATCCGGGCCGGTCGGGCGCCGCTGCGGTTCCCGCCCTTTCAAATAAGTCTTCAGGTTGAGATTCCGGTTATTACGGTACTTGAGGATCTCTTTCTCCGGCTGGGTTACCGGGCTCTCGAAACCCGTGGCAATTACCGTGATTTTCACCTCGTCGTTCAAGCTCTCGTCCACCACCGTGCCGAAGAGCACGTTGGCGTCTTTACCGGCGCACTCGAAAACCGAATTCGAGGCTTCCGTGGCTTCGTGCAGGGTCAGGGTTTTCCCGCCGGTGATGTTGATAAGCAGGCCGCGGGCGCCCGCGATGTTCACGTCTTCCAGCAGGGGGCTGTTAATGGCTTCGCGGGCGGCTTTCAGCGTGCGCTGGTCGCCCGTACCGTTGCCGGTGCCCATCAGGGCCCCGCCCATCTCCGACATGACCGTCTTGATATCCGCGAAATCAAGGTTGATGATGCCAGGCACGGTGATCAGTTCCGCAATACTCTGCACGGCCTGGCGGAGGATGTCGTCCGCGTAGCGGAAAGCGTCCACCAGCGTGGTCTGCTTGCTCACCACCTGGAGCAGCCGCTCATTGGGAACCGTAATCACCGTGTCCGCGGCCTCGCGCAGCGCCTGGTAGCCGTCCTCGGCCTGCTGTTTGCGAGTCCGGCCTTCAAAGGCAAAGGGCCGGGTCACGACCGCCACGGTCAGGGAGCCTTGTTTGCGGGCCAGCTCGGCGATCACGGGCGCCGCGCCGGTCCCGGTCCCCCCGCCCAGCCCGGCGGTGATGAACACCATGTGGGCCCCGGCAATGGCCGCGACCAGGTCTTCCTCGCTTTCCAGCGCGGCCTTGCGCCCGATTTCCGGGTCCGCGCCCGCGCCCAGACCGCTGGTCAGCTGGCGGCCGATCTGGACGCGCGAGGACGCCCGGGAGGCCAGGAGATCCTGGGCATCGGTGTTCACGGTAATGTACTCCACGCCGCGGATGCCAATGTCAATCATCCGGTTGATGGCGTTGTTGCCTCCGCCGCCGATTCCCACCACTTTAATTTTAGCTGAAAGTTCCGACAGGTCTTCCGCAAATTCGAATCGCATATTGGTCAAACCTCCTTTTCCTGTAGTTGGCTTTTTACGCATTGTTTTTAATCCTCCTCGTTCACGGATAATATTTTAAAAATAATCGGAAAACCATTCTTTCATTCGTTCGAGCGTGCGGTGAAAGAGGTTCCGTTCGTTCAGAAACCGCGGCGGCCGGCCGGCCGGCCGGCTCTGACTGCCAAAACGAATCAGACCCACGGCCGTGGAATACTGGGGCGCGGTGACGATGTCGATCATGCCCGTGATGTTCTTGGGCTGGCCGACGCGCACCGGCGCCTGCAGGATTTCCTCGGCCAAGTGTTCGGTCCCGGCCAGCAGGGAGGCGCCGCCGGTCAGGACCACGCCAGCCGCCGCTTTCTCCTCAAAGCCGTTTTTCTTGATCTCCATGTCCACCAGTTCGAATATTTCCTCCATGCGTGGTTGGATGATCTCCGCGAGTTCCCGGCGCGGCAGGGTGCGGGCTAGCCGCCCGCCGATCCCCGGCACGCTGATCTCCTGTCCCTCCTCGACCATGGAAACCATGGCGCAGCCGAAGGTGCGCTTGATTTCCTCGGCCTCGTGATTAGGCGTGCGCAGGCCGATGGCAATGTCCGAGGTCAGCTGGTTACCGCCAATGGCCAACACGCTGGAGTGCCACAAGGAGCCGTCCACGAAAACCGCTATGTCCGTGGTGCCGCCGCCGATGTCCACCAGGATCACGCCCAGTTCCCTTTCGTCCGGGCTGAGCACGGCCTCGGCGCTGGCCAGGGGCTGGAGCACGATGTCCTCCACGGCGTATCCGCCCCGCTCCACGCTCTTGATAATATTCTGCACGCTGGTCACGGCGCCGGTCACAATATGCACCTCGGCCTCGAGCCGCACGCCGGACATGCCCACCGGTTCATTGATGCCGTCCTGGTTGTCCACGATGTATTCCTGGGGAATGACGTGGATGACTTCACGGTCGAGCGGCAGGGCGATGGCCTTGGCCGCGTCCACCACACGATCCACGTCGTCCTGGTTGATCTCCTTGTCCTTGCGCGACACCGCGATCACGCCGTGTGAATTGATGCCCTTGATGTGTCCGCCGGCAATCCCGGCGAAAACCGAGCCCACGGTGACACCGGCCATGCGCTCGGCTTCCGTCACCGCGGCCTTGACCGACTCAATGGTGTTCTCTATGTTCACCACCACGCCCTTGCGCAGTCCCTTGGAGGGCTTCACGCCCACCCCGATTACGTTGATCAGGTCGTCGGGCAGGACCTCGGCGATCACCGCGCAGATCTTGGTCGTGCCCAGATCCAATCCCACGATGAGATTTTCATGTGTATCTTTGGCCATTTCTTCACCTCCTGCGCTGGGGACGGACCACCACGTGCTGGTCGTAACGAAGGTCCACCATGGCAATGTTTTTATGCTTAACCCGAATATCGCCGAGTACCGCACCCAGCCGGAGTAAATCCCGGTCCAGGTGCTGGCTCTGGCGGAGCAGAATCTTGATGCCGTCCCGCGTATATAAAATCACGCCGTCCCGCGAGCCCAAATGAATTTCCGAGAGCTGGTCCTGGAACGGCACGGCCAGCAGGCGGGCGACGAATTCCCGATCGATCTCGGTGCGTAAAATCACGCCCATGGCCCCGGGCTCTTCCCGAACGCTAAGGCCGGTCACCACGGGCAGATCGGCTGTCAGCTCGTTCTGCGGAAGGGGCCATATCCCGCCCGTCTCGTCCAGAAGAAAAATACTCTTGTCCGAAATCAGCGCCAGGGGACGCGCCAGCGTCGCGCGCTGCATCTCGGCTGGCAGCGCCAGGGATTCCGGCCTGGTCCCGGCGGCGGCCGCCTCCGGATCCTGACCCAGCCATTGCCGAGCGCCCTGCACCCATTGCGACACGTGAAAACTGATCTCAGCCCGCAAGCTTTCTTCCTTGCCGAGCACCACGACACTCAGACCCACCAAAACCACCACAATCACTCGCCGTCCGATCCGGCCCAGCGAACTGGTCCAATCCGGTATTCGGGCGGGACCCGGTCCCTCCATATCCATATGCAGTGTTTTCCCACGGCGCGCGATCCGCCGGTTCGCCCGGCTCGGTCCGAGCGGGCGCCGGGACGCTTTCGGTAAACGCCCGGCGTAGGTCCAGCCGTAGAAGTGGTTCACCGCGCACCTCGCAGCGCGTCCAGGATGAGCCACAGGATCAGCTGCCCGAAAGAGACGCCCGCGTGCCGCGCCGCTTCCGGGAGCAGGCTGGTGGCCGTCAGGCCGGGAATGGTGTTGACCTCCAAAATCGACATGCGTCCGGAGCGCCCGGTGATCAAATCCACGCGGGTGGCCCCGCGGCAACCCAGGGCCCGGTGAGCCCGGAGGGCCAGCGCCTGCGCGGTCCGCCGCGCCGCGGCCGATATGCGCGCAGGAATAATATGTTCGGACATCCCGGCCGCGTATTTCGCCTCAAAGTCGTAGAACGCTTTTTTCGGCACGATCTCGATAACCGGCAGCGCGCGGCACCCCAACACGCCGACCGAGATTTCCCGTCCGGACAGATATTTTTCCACCAGGACCTCGCTCCCGTACCGGCGGGCCTGGACCAGGGCCCGGGCCAGCTTGGTTCGGGTTTTCACGATTGAAATGCCGAGGGCCGATCCCTGATTATTGGGTTTCACGACCAGTGGCGGTTTCAGGCTGGCCGGCAGCCGGGCCAAATCATCGTTTACCAGAAATGATGGCGCGGTGGGCAGACCCGTTTTTTCGAGAATTTGTTTGGAACGGTATTTGTCCATGGCCAGGGCCGAGGCCAACACGCCCGAGTCCGTGTACGGAATGCCCAGCCATTCGAGCGCACCCTGTATTTTTCCGTCTTCCCCGCCCGGGCCATGCAGACAGATGACCGCGACCTCCGGGCGCGTTCGCGCCAGGCGAAGCAGATCCTGGGAACGCTTCAGGTCCACGCCCGTCGCGTTCAGGCCTAATTCCCTCAGCGTCTTGAGCACCGCCCGGCCGGACAGCAGCGATATCCTGCGTTCCGCCGATTGGCCGCCCATGAGCACGGCGATACGGCGGCGCCCCACCCGGCGTTTTAAGACCGCCAGGGACTGGATGCGCTCCGGTTGTCCGAGGTTTTTTCCCGTTTTTTTCATTTCCTCTTCTTCCGCGGCGGCGTTTTTTTGGGACGGGCGGTTCGTGAGGTAACCGCCCGTCCTTTCCGCCGGGCGCCTGCAGCGCCGGCGGTCAGTTGCTCCCCGATTTTCCAGACATCGCCGGCGCCCAGGGTGATCACCAGGTCCCCCTCGCGCAGAACGGACCGCAGACTGGCCGCCAAATGCCCGAGCGGCGCCGGGCCACCGTCCACCGGCCGGCCTTCAATCTTCAGTTGATCGGCGATGAGCTGGGCGGAAACGCCGGGGATAGGGCTTTCCCGCGCCGCATAAATATTCGCCAGATAGATTTTATCCGCCAGCAGCAAGGCGAGGGCGAACTCCCGGTACAGGCGCTGCGTGCGGGAATACAGGTGCGGCTGAAACACGGCGATGAGGCGCCCGGGATTGAGGGCCCGGGCCGCGGTCAGCGTGGCCGCCACTTCCGTGGGGTGATGCGCGTAGTCGTCGAACAGCTGGGCGCCCCGCGCTTTCCCCCGGCGTTCAAAACGGCGCTTGACCCCTCGGAAGGATTCAATGGCCCGCTGGATGGTGGCGAACGGCAGGCCCACCTCCAGGGCCAGGCCGATGGCCGCCAGGGCGTTGGAGACGTTGAAGCGACCGGGCAAATGCAGTTGCACACGGCCCAACCGCTTACTTCCGCGCACGACCATGAAACTCTGGCTCAGTTTCTTCATCACCAGGGCTTCAGCGCGCAATTCCGCCCGCGCGTCGAATCCGTACGTCACGGTCCGCCGCACGATCCTCGGGAGCACGGTGCGCACGCCCGGATCGTCCAGGTTAAGCAGCGCCACTCCCCAAAAGGGCACGCGGTTGATAAACATCACGAACGCCTCGTCCAAGGCCGCCCGTGAACCATAGTTTTCCAGGTGGTCGTCCTCAATGTTGGTGATGGCCACGAACACCGGGAAAATGCGCAGGAACGAGGAATACGCCTCGCAGGCCTCGACCACGAAGTAATCGCCCTTGCCCATGCGCGCTCCCTGGTTAATATTGTTCAGGATGCCCCCGATGACCATGGTGGGATCCATGCCGGCCTGCGCCAGTACCCAGGCCAGGATCGAGGTCGTGGTGGTCTTGCCGTGCGTGCCCGCGATGGCCACGCCCTGCTTGAGCCGCATGAGATCATTCAGCACCTGGGCCCGGGGCATGACCGGGATGTTCCGCTCGCGCGCTTCCTGGATTTCCACGTTGGTATCGGGCACCGCGTTGGAAACCACCACGACGTCCACGCCCTCCGGCACGTTATCCGCCCGGTGCCCGAACCGGATCCGGGCGCCCAGGCGTTTCAGGCGGTTGGTTATTTCGGAGGCCTTGACATCCGAACCCGAAACCCGGTAGCCGAGATTAAGCAGGACCTCGGCAATGCCGCTCATGCCTGAGCCGCCGATGCCGACAAAATGAATTTTTTGCCTAACCCGCATTTAACCCTCCTGGCATCCGTCCGTATTTCAACAGCAGGCGCGCCAGGGCCTGCGCGGCCTGCTTGGGATAATCCGCGCTCAATACGGCGGCGCATTCCCGCATGTACTCGATCCGTCTCAGGGTTTTTTCCAGACGCCCCAGCAGCCGCGCGCCGTCCACTTCGGCGTCCGGCATGACCTCGGCCGCCCCCACTTTCCGCAGCACCTCGGCGTTGCGCGCCTGGTGATTGGCCGTGGCGTGCGGATAGGGCACCAGGAGCGAGGCTTTCCCGGTCGCTGACAGTTCCGCCACGGTCCCGGCGCCGGCCCGCGCCAGCACCAGGTCCGCGGCGGCGTAGGCCTTAGGCACGTCAAGAATAAACGCGTGCAGCGAAACCGGGGTCTGGCTCTTCTCGCAGGCCTGCCGGGCCAGGGGCAGGTCCTTTTCTCCGGACATCCAGATGAGTTGCAGGTCCGGAACACGGTGCTGAAGCTCGGGCAGCAGCTCGGCCACGGCCAGGTTGATCCGCCGGGCCGCCAAGCTGCCCGGGAAAACGAAAAGCACGCGTCGCTGCGGGTCCAGTCCAAACGCCCGGCACCCATCCTCCCGCGTGGGAGTGTCCAGCCCTTCCCGCAGGGGAAATCCGGTGACCATGACCTTCCGCGCCGAAAAATAATTGGCCGCGAGCGGGTGGCTGACGCAGACGCGCGTAGCCCAGACGCCCAGCATGCGGTTGGTCAGGCCGGGCACCGAGTTGCTCTCGTGAATAATGCTGGGGATGCCCAGGCTGGCCGCGGCCAGGACCACCGGGCCGCTGACGTATCCCCCGGTCCCCAGCACGGCCCGGATCTTCAGGGCCGGCAAGCGCCGGCGGGCCTGGCGCCAGCCCTGCCCGGCCTGCCACAGGCTGCGCAGATTGCGCGCCGTGAAGGCGCGGGAAAAACCGGAGACCTCGAGTCCCTCGAAAGGAATCTGCTGCTTCGCGACCAGTTGACGCTCCATGCCTTCCGCCTTTCCAAAATAATGCACCCGTGCCCCCGGTTCCTCCCGGCGCAGCGCCTGGGCCACGGCCAGGGCCGGAAAGATGTGGCCGCCGGTTCCGCCCCCGCAGACCGCGTAGGCCTGGTCGTCCTTGGTCACGTTTCTTCCTCCGGTGCGCAGCGCGAGATTGAGAGCAAAATGCCGATGGCCACCAGGGAGAAAAAGAGCGAGGAGCCGCCGGCGCTGATAAACGGCAGCGTGATTCCCTTGGTCGGCACCAAGCCGGTGGTCACCCCCAGGTTGATGACGGTCTGCAGCCCGAGCAGCACGGTAAGGCCGGCGGCCAGCAGTTTTCCAAAATCGTCGCTACAGCGCCGGGCAATGGCCAGCCCTTTCCAGATCAGAAAACCGAAGAGCAACAGCAGCCCGAACGCACCCACGAATCCCAGTTCCTCGCCCACGATGCTGAAAATAAAGTCCGTGTGCGGGGCAGGCAGATAAAATAATTTTTGCTGGCTCTCGGAGAGCCCCCGGCCCCACAACCCGCCGCTGCCCAGCGCCAGATAGGATTGAATCAACTGGAACCCCTTGCCCAGCGGCTCTTGCCAGGGGTCCAGAAACGCGTCCAGCCGGCGGCGGCGGTAGTCCACCTGATAGATCAATAAAAACACCACGGGCAGGGCCGCCAGGCCCAGGCTGACGAGCTGCGCAAACCGGGCCCCGGCCAGATAGATCATGACAATTCCGACCGCGATCACAATGACCGCCGTGCCGAGGTCCGGCTGCAGCAACAGCAGGACGGAAAATCCGCCCAGAATCACCAGCGAGGGCAGCACGCCCTGAACAAAGGAAGTGATGCGTTCTCCCTTGCGCGCCAGGGTGTCGGCCAGATAAAGAACCAGGACGATCTTGAGCAGTTCAGCCGGCTGGAAGGAAATCGGTCCCAGGGAGAGCCAGCGCCGGGCACCACCCACGGTTTTCCCGATTGAGAGCACCAGGACCGCGACCAGCAGCAACGCGCTGACGAATAAAGCCGGCCGGACCCATTTCCGCAAGTGGGAATAGGGATAATGGGCCAAAAACCACAAGGCCGTGAATCCCAGGACCGACCACAAGAGCTGGCGCTTCACGAAAAAGAAAAAATCCCCGTACGACTTCATGGCCAGAATGGTCGAGGATGAATACACCATGATCAGGCCCGTGCCGACCAGGATCGCGGTCACTGCCAGGACCGGAATGTCGATGTTTCCCTGTTGCTCTTGGGTACGCATGGCTCAGCCGTTGCCTGCCTTTTCCGGGGAGCGAGTTTCCGCCGCCTGGGCCAGTTTCCCGACCAGGGCTTTGAAGGCCTCGCCTCGCTCCTCGAAATTTTTGAACTGATCAAAACTGGCGCAGCCCGGGGAAAATAAAACTACGTCCCCCGCCCGGGCGGTCTCAGCCGCGGCGCGGACCGCTTGTTCCAGCCGCGGGGCGTGCTGAATGGAGACCGTGCCCTGTATCTGCCGGGCGATCGTGTCCGCCGCCTCGCCGGTCACGATCACGGCGCGCACGTGCTCACGGAGCAGCTCGTTTAAACTCGCGAAGTCGCCGTGCTTGTCCCGCCCGCCCAAGATAAGCACCAGGGAAGCGCGGTAGCTTTGCAGGGCCTTGCTGACCGCGTCCACGTTGGTGCCCTTGGAATCATTGATGTAACGCACGCCATCGACCGTTCGCACCGGTTCCAACCGGTGCGGCACCCCGCGGAACTGCCGCAGGGTTCTCGCCAGGCTCTTGGGGCCCACGCCCAGGGAGAGCCCCAGGGCCGTGGCGGCCAGGGCGTTCTCCAGATTATGCGGACCCGGGATCAGCAATTCATCGGCCAGCATCATTTCGCCCTGCCCCAGCCCGAAAACCCGGAAACGGATCTTGCCTTTCTCCACCCAAGTGCCCTCGATCTCCGGGGGGCGCAGGCGGGAAAAGGTCAGGAGGCGGCTGTTGGCCTGGGTGATCAGGAGCGGCGTGAACTTATCCTCACCGTTGAGCACCAGAAAATCATGCGTGCTCTGCTGGCGCATAATTTTCGCCTTGGCCTCGACATAGACCTGCATGTTCGGGTAGCGGTCCAGGTGGTCGGGGGTGATGTTGAGAATCGCCGCGACCCGGGGTTTGAAATTCTGTATGGTCTCCAACTGGAAGCTGGAAACCTCCAGGACCACGATCCCGGCCTCCGGCACCTCCTCGGCCAACTGCGTGAAGGGGATGCCGACGTTGCCGGCCAAATACGCGGGCAGGCCCGCGTCCTCCAGCATGCGGTACAGCAGATGGACGGTCGTGGTCTTGCCGTTGGTTCCGGTCACGGCCGCCACTTTCCCCCGGCACAGAGCGTATCCCAATTCCAGTTCGGAAATGATGGGAATATCGCGCTCGCGGGCTTCCTGAATCAGCGGCACGGAGAGGGGAACCCCCGGGGAGAGCACAATGAGCTCCGCGGCTTTCAGGGAATCCGGATGATGGCCGCCGGTTTCCGTGGTCACTCCCAAGGCGTCCATGGCCGCTACGGCCTCGCCGAGCGCTTCGGCGTTCTGCTGGTCCGTAATCGTCACCTGCGCGCCGCGGCGGCGCAAGAGCGCGGCAGCCGCGCGGCCGCTGCGCGCCATGCCTACCACCAGGACTTTTTTATTTTTAACATCCAATCTGGTGTCCATAATAATTGACCTATCCGTAGGGGCGGGTTTGAAACCCGCCCCTACTACATTACCGCAGTTTCAGCGTGCTGAGCGTGATCACCGCCAACATGATGGCCACGATCCAAAAGCGAATGATGATTTTCGGCTCTGACCAGCCTTTCATTTCGAAATGATGGTGCAGAGGAGCCATAAGAAAAATGCGCTTACCGGTCATTTTGAAATACCCCACCTGGAGCATCACCGAGAGCACCTCGGCCACGAATATCCCGCCCACCACCAGCAGCAGCAGTTCCTGCTTAATGAG
>JAUXBQ010000341.1 GCA_030619365.1 candidate division FCPU426 bacterium
AGCATGGTCGCGGTCAGGGAGGATCCCACCGAGCCACGGGACCCCACCAGGTAGCCGTCCTCCAGCGATTTTTTTACCAGGCGCCGGGCGATCATGAAGAGCGACGCAAAATGATTTTTGTTGATCGCCTTGATCTCGCGTTCCAGGCGCTGGAAAACAATTTCGGGCAATTTTTTACCGTAGACTTCGTGCGCCCGGTGGAAAGCCGCCTGCTTCAGTTCCACCTCGGCGTTGGGCAGCTTGGGGGGGTAAAATTTCTTTTTCAGCGGTTCCAGGGGCTGCACCCGCTCGGCGATTTTCCGGGGCCCCGTCACCACCACTTCCCGCGCGACGGCGTCTCCGAGATACGCGAATTCCTCCAGCATCTCCTCGGTGGTTTTAAAAAACAGCGGCGCCTGCTGGGCCGCGTCGTCATACCCCATGCCGCTGTGTAAAATAGAGCGGAAGACTTCATCCCCGGGTTCCAGAAAATGAACGTCCCCGGTGGCCACCACCGGGAGGCCGAGCCGCTGCCCCAGCGCGACAATGCGCCGGTTAAGGTTGAGCAGGGCTTCCTCGTTTTCCAGTTTTCCCTCCCGGACAAGAAAATGGTTGTTCTCGCGGGGCATGATCTCCAGGTAATCATACCAGCGGGCAATGGCTTCCAATTCCGCGTCGTCGGCCCCTTCCCGCAGGCGCCGGAACAATTGGCCCTGCTCGCAGGCCGTGCCGAAAAGCAGACCCTCGCGGTGCTGTTCCAGCAGGGACCGGGGAATCCGGGGGTGGCGATAAAAATAGTTTAAATGAGCCTCGGATACCAGGCGATATAGGTTGCGGATTCCCTTGGGTTCGGTCACCAGCAGGCTGATATGGTAGGGGCGCGGAGGCTTGCCACGCGCGCCTTCCTGCACCCAGTTATCTTCGATCAAGTACCCTTCCATGCCGTACAATATTTTGATGCCGTGCTTGGCGCCGGCGGCCATGGCTTCCGGGTAGGCCTGCACCACACCGTGATCGGTGATGGCAATCGCTTCGTGTCCAAAGGCCGCAGCCTGCTCGATAAGCTGCGAAGCGCCCACCAACGCGTCCATGGCGCTCATATGCGTGTGCGCGTGCAATTCCACCCGTTTGGCAATCGCCAGGTCCTTCCGCGTGGGTTTGGTGCCCAGTGCTATGTCCCGAACCATTAGGCAAAGATCGCGCGAGTATTTGTCGTATTGGGCCGTGCCCCGCAGCCGGACGTAGGCGCCCGCCTTGATATCCGGGGCGAGTTGCTTACCGGCGTCCAGAAAGAACCGGGCATGCAGGCTGCCGGTTTTGTCGTAAACGTCCATCAGCATCAGTTGGCGGCCCGTGCGCAATTGCTTGCACTCAAACGTGATCAGTTCACCTTCCACCACGATCTGGTCTTCTTCCTCCTGCACGCCGGCGATGGGAACGGGCTGCGCGGCAATTTTACGGCCCAAGGCAGTCAAAAAAATTATTTTGATGTCTCGAAAATCGGGATTCAGACGAATGATTTCGCAAACC